>NZ_JBGWAB010000007.1:0-141095 GCF_041862025.1 Streptomyces sp. AB3(2024) | reverse complement strand
TCCACCACACCCACGCAGATAGACCAGGCTCCGCCGGTCACCAAGAGCGGAAGGTCCACCGGCCGCGCCGGTGACAAGATCTTCGCGGGGCTCTCCAAGGGCTCCGGCATCGACCAGGGGTGCGGCGTGGCCGAAGACCCCCCGTGCGGCGGCGCGGGCCGGTCGCCCGATAGCCTTCGGCTCATGACCGCACCGCTTTTCCCGGGTAGGGCCCGCCGCAGCGTCGCGGCCCTCGGAGCCGTCTCTGCCGGCCTCCTCCTCCTGTCCGCCTGCGACAAGCCGACGCCGCTCGCGACGGTGACCGTCGGCAGCTCGTCGGTGTCCGCCGAGTCCGACTGCCGCGGCGACGGCAAGGAGCTCTCCATGGACAAGGTCCAGGAGTGCCTCACCGGCCTCAAGAACGCGAAGACCATCGAGTACGGCCGCGGCGACACGCTGCGCCTGGGCGTCGAGCCCGCCGTCGTCGAGGACGGCAAGAAGTGGCAGGCGGTCCTCGACGGACAGCCGATCACCGAGCCGTCCAGCAACACCTACCGCAGCTTCCAGGGCGCCGACGTCTTCGCGACCGGCGGCCAGGGCGAGGCCCCGGCCTCGAAGATGCTCGGTCTCGTCCAGGTCGGCGAGGACGGCAAGCCGCTCGCCGTCTGGTCCTTCAAGCTCAAGCTGAAGTAAGCCGGGCACCGTCGTGCGCGCGCTCGTCGTGACGGCGGTGGCCGCGGAGGCCGACTCCGTGGCCACCGGTCTGACCCCTCATCCGGACCCGGTCACGCCCGAGCCGCGCACACTGCGCGGCGGGTACCTCATCACCCGCCGTGACCTGCCCGGCGCCGCCGTCGACGTGCTCGTCGGCGGTGTCGGCCCGGCCGCGGCCGCGGCCGCCACGGCCACCGCGCTCGCGCTGGCCGACTACTCGCTCGTCATCTCCGCCGGCATCGGCGGCGGGTTCGTGCCCGCCGCCCCGCTCGGCTCCCTCGTGGTCGCCGACGCGATCGTCGCCGCCGACCTGGGAGCCGGCACCCCCGACGGTTTCGTCCCCGTCGACGCGCTCGGCTTCGGCCGGAGCGTGCACCTGCCGCCCGCCGAGCTGGCCGCCCGGTGCGCCGAGGCCACCGGGGCGCTGCTCGCGCCCGTGCTGACCGTGTCCACCGTCACCGGCAGCGCCCCCCGCGCCGCCGAGCTCGCGGCCCGCCACCCGATGGCCGGGGCCGAGGCCATGGAGGGGTTCGGGGTGGCGGAGGCCGCCGCCGCGTACGGGCTGCCCGTGCTGGAGGTCCGTGCCGTGTCCAACGCCGTCGGACCGCGCGACCGGGACGCCTGGCGGATCGGGGACGCGCTGGGCGCGCTCGCCGCCGGATTCCGCGCGCTGGGCCCCGTACTCGTCTCCTGGGGAGAACACCATGAGCACCGCTGAGCCGATCGCGATCGCCTACTCGCCCTGCCCGAACGACACCTTCGTCTTCGACGCCTGGGCGCACGGCCGGGTCCCGGGCGCGCCCGCCCTCGACGTGACCTTCGCCGACATCGACGTCACCAACGGCATGGCCGAGCGCGGCGAGCTGGACGTGCTGAAGGTGTCCTACGCGGTGCTCCCGTGGGTGCTGGAGGAGTACGCGCTGCTGCCCTGCGGCGGCGCCCTGGGCCGGGGCTGCGGACCGCTGGTGCTGACGCGCGAGCCCGGCCTGGACCTGGGCGGGAAGACCGTCGCGGTGCCGAGCGAGCGCTCGACGGCGTACATGCTGTTCCGGCTGTGGGCGGCGGACGTGCTGCCGTCGGGGGTCGGCGAGGTGGTCGTGCTGCCGTTCCACGAGATCATGCCGGCGGTGCGCGACGGGCGGGTGGACGCCGGGCTGGTCATCCACGAGGCCCGGTTCACCTATCAGGACTACGGGCTGCACTGCCTGGCCGACATGGGCGAGCACTGGGAGTCCACGACCGGTCTGCCGATCCCGCTCGGCGCGATCATCGCCAAGCGCTCCCTGGGCGACGGGACGCTGCGCGCGCTGGCCGGGTCGGCGCGGGCGTCGGTGCGGATGGCGTGGGAGGACCCGGAGGCGTCACGGCCGTACGTCCGCGCGCACGCGCAGGAGCTGGATCCGGCGGTCGCCGACCAGCACATCGGGCTGTACGTCAACGAGTTCACCGCCGACCTGGGCGAAGCCGGGTACGCGGCGGTCCGCGGGCTGCTGACCAGGGCCGCCGCCGAGGGGCTGGTTCCGGCCATCGGTCCGGACGCGCTGCGCTTCCCGTAGAGCGACGGCACGGCCGGCCCCGCACGCGCGCGTGCCCCGCGGCTCCGGGGAGCGGCGGGGCACGCACGGACGCGACGGGATCAGACGTCGAGCTGGTCGGCCACCGCGCGGAGCAGTCCGGCGATCTTCGTGCCGTGCACCTTGTCGGGGTAGCGACCGCGCTCCAGCATCGGAGTGATGTTCTCCAGCAGGGTCGTGAGGTCCTGCACGATCGAGGCGAGCTCGTCGGGCTTGCGGCGCTGGGCGGCCGCGACCGAGGGTGCCGGATCCAGGACCGTCACCGAAAGTGCCTGGTCACCGCGCTGTCCTGCGACGACTCCGAACTCGACGCGCTGCCCGGGCTTGAGGGCCTCGACCCCGTCGGGAAGCACCGACGAGTGGACGAAGACATCGCCGCCGTCGTCGCGGGAGAGAAAGCCGAAGCCCTTCTCGCTGTTGAACCACTTGACCTTGCCGGTAGGCACGTCCGTCCTCTGTCCTTGTGCTCGTCGGGTCCGGTGGGCCGTGATGAGCGGCTCCGGATAGCAGTGCGGCGGGTCCTTCGACCCGCCCCCTCCAGGCTAGTGGTCCGGAAACGGGTGACAAGACGTTCCCCGGTCCTTCCCGCTTCACGGCTTCGGCCAGGGAACTACCCTGGTGGGGTGACTGTTACTCCTCATCCCGACGACGCGCGGCCCGGCGACGGGCTCGTCAAGGCCGGCGGCATCGTGTTCGCCCTAGGCGCCGTGGCGACCCTCGTGACGATGGCCCCGCTGTTCCTCGGCACCGATCCGTTCCCCTCGTACGCGTGGGCGGTGTGCATGCTCATGGGCGTCGGGTTCGCCATCTCCGCGGCGGGCGTGCTGCGTTCCGCCGCGGCGCAGCGCAAGGCGGCCCGGGAGTCCCAGGCCGCCTGACGGCGCGTACGGTGCTCAGACCTCGCGGGCGGCGACGTACTCGGCGAGCCACTGCGGCAGCGCGGTGAGGTCCGGCAGCACCACGTCGGCGCCGGCGGCGCGCAGTTCGTCCTCGGGACAGGGGCCCGTGGGAACCGCCACTGAGAGCGCTCCCGCGGTGCGGGCGCCGCGGACGTCGCCGACGTGGTCGCCCACGTAGATCTGGGCCCCGTGCTCGCGCAGGGCGCCCGCCTTGGCCTCGGCCCACAGCCAGCCGATGACGGCGTCGGGTTCGATGCCGAGGTGCTCCAGGTGGTGGATGGCGTTGGGGGTGTTCTTGGCCGTGACGACGATCGCGCGGCCGCCGAGGGCCTGGACGGCCTTGATCGCCTCGCGGGCGCCGGGCATGGCCGGGGTCGGCTCGATGGCGTGCGCGGGGTACATCTCCCGGTAGCGGTCCGTCATCTCCGGGATCTCCTCGGGCGTGAACCAGTACGCGAGTTCCTCCTCCAGCGGGGGGCCGAGACGGGTGATCGCCTGGTCGGCATCGATGAACCTGCCCGTGGCGGCGGAAAGGGCCTGGTAGGCGGCCTTGATGCCGGGACGGGAGTCGATGAGGGTCATGTCGAGGTCGAAACCGACCGTCAGCTGCGCGGGGATCGTGGGCTCTGGGGGGGTGGAAGTCATGGTTCCCATTTTGCAGAGGCCCGGCAAAGTCGAGGGAAAGTACATCGAGTCGCCTCCTGCCGCGCGCTGAAATTTAGCGAAATGTCAGCTCGCCCCTCTGGTGAATCCTCCAGGCAGTCTCCAACGACGCTTAAAACGGCATGACCGGGCGGGACCATCCGGCCCGTCCAAAGGGCCCCGAAGGGACTGCCCGAACGGTCGGAAGGGGCCACCCGGACTACCCGGACGGCCCCCGACGGGTCCTGCGGCCTAGCGGCGGCGGGAGCGCCAGGCGAGGTAGGCGGCCGTGGTGATGCCCGCCGTACGGGCCAGGGCGGGCCACAGGTCGCGGAAGGCGGCGCCCACCTGCTCGCGCGGCAGCGCCTCGCCCCAGTTGCCGGCGGCCCGGCCCCACACCCACAGCATCCCGGCCGTGAAGACGGCCGCGGGCAGCCCGAGGAGGACCCACTTGCGCTCGGCGGGGCCGAGGACCCGGGAGGCGTAGGCCAGCAGCACTCCGGCCCCGAGCAGGGGCCAGTACGCGCTGATCGTCCCGGCGAGCAGCAGCAGGGCCGCCAGCAGCAGGAAGACGTGGGGGCGCGGGCGGGCCGCCGGCGGGGCGGGGGCCTCCTGCGGTCCGGCCGCCGCCTTCCTCCGCTCGTGCCGCTCCCGCAGGAACCGTACGAGCCGACGGCCCGTGGAGCCCTCCGGCGCGGGGGGCGTCCCGGGGGCCGGGAGCTCCTCTTCCGCCTCCTTCTCGGGCTTCCTGAAGAGGTCCGGGATCTCGATGCCGCCCGCGAAGCCCTCCACCTGCGGCCCCGCCCCCGACGCGCCCGGGGCGAAACTCCACCAGTCGGGCTCGACGCCGTCGGCGGGGCCGAGTTCGTCGAGTCCGGCGAGGTGGGGCGGGACGTTGCGCGGCTCCTGCGGCGGCGCGGCCGCCTGCCTGCGCCGCAGTCCGCCGCCGCGCTGCACCGGGACCGCGGGGACCGACGGCGCCGAGGGGGGAGGCGGCGGGGTGGAGGCGCGGGAGGGGCGGGCCGGTTCGCCCAGGGTGTCCAGGACCTCCTCCGGCGTCCCGATCCGCTCCAGGATCCGCCGCACGGCCGCCGGCGTCTCCGGTTCGTACTTGGCGCGCCGACGGTCGATCTCGTCCCGCAGCCCCGACACCAACCGCATCCGGTCGCCCGACGACAGCTGCCTGCGCTGCGCCAAGTCCCCGACCCGGCTCAGATATTCGTAGACCAGATGGTCGCTCTCGATCCCCACGCCCCGGCTCCTCACGTCCCGCCTGACAGGAAGGTAGCGCGTGCGTCCATGGAGCAGCCGACGGCACAGCGGATACCGTTGACCGGATGGGGACCGGCCGACGACCGGCCGACGTGACCAGGAGGCGACCACCGTGCCCGAGGCAAGCACCGGCAGTGCTACGGCGAACCCCCCGCGCTCCCTCGCCGAGGCGCTCCGCGCCCGCGACGACGTGGCGCTCGCCGCCCTGCTGCACGCACGCCCGGACCTGCTGAACCCGGTGCCCGGCGACGTCACCCAGCTGGCCACCCGGGCCGGCACCCGCGCGTCGGTGGTGCGGGCCCTGGACCGGCTGGACCGGTTCGCGCTGCAGACGGCCGAGGCCCTCGCGGTGGCGCCCGACCCGTGCCCGTACCCGGTGCTGGAATCGCTGCTGACCGGCGGCGAGGACGAGGCCGCCCGCGCCGCCCTCCCCCGGGCCCTGGGCACCTTGCGCGACCAGGCCCTGGTGTGGGGCGACGAGGAGCGGCTGCGGCTGGTGCGCACCGCCCGCGAGTTGCTGGCCCCGTCCGCGCAGCGGCCCTCGCCGACCGGGCTGGGGCCCACCGTCGCCGAGGCCACCGCCGGGATGTCGCCGACCCGGATCCAGGAGATCGTCGCGGCGGCGGGGCTGCCCGCCACCCATGACCCGGTGTCGGCGGTGACGGCCCTGACCGGGCTGTTCACCGACCCCGAGCGGATGTCGGCACTGCTGGACGAGGCCCCGGCCGAGGCCCACCAGGTGCTGGAGCGGCTCGTGTGGGGGCCGCCGTACGGGGAGGTGACCCCGAACCCGACGCCGCCGGTGCGCTGGCTGCGCGACCGGGGGCTGCTGCTGCCCGCGACGGCCCGGACGGTGGTGCTGCCCCGCGAGGTGGCTCTGCACCTGCGCGGCGGGCTCGCGCACCGGCGGACGGCGCCGCTGGCCCCGGAGGTCGGCGCGCACCGGGAACACCGTCCACAGCTTGTGGACGCGAACGCCGCCGGGCAGGCGCTGGCCGCGCTGGGGACCGTAGAGGAGCTGGTGAAGTCCTGGGAGCACGCCGGACCGCTGGTGCTGCGGGCGGGCGGGCTCGCCGTACGCGACCTCAAGCGGGCGGCGTCCACGCTGGACACCACCGAGGCGTCGGCGGCGTTCTGGGTGGAACTGGCCTACGCGGCCGGGCTGCTGGCCGCCGACGGCGAGGCCGACGAGCGGTACGCGCCCACCCCCGCCTTCGACGACTGGTGCGAGCTGCCGCCCGCCGAGCGGTGGTCGGTGCTGGCCTCGGCCTGGCTGCCCGCCACCCGTACGGCCGGGCTGGTCGGCGAGCAGGACGCCAAGGGCCGCACCCTGTCCACGCTCGGCCCCGACCTGGACCGCTCCGCCGCACCCGAGGTCCGCCACCGGGTCCTGGACCTGCTGGCCGACCTGCCCGAGGGCGGCTCCCCCGACCCGGACGCGCTCCTGGACCGGCTCGCGTGGGAACGGCCCGTGCGCGGGACGAGCGACCTGCGGGCCCGGCTCGCGCACTGGACCCTGACCGAGGCCGAGGTCCTGGGCGTC
This sequence comes from Streptomyces sp. AB3(2024), assembly GCF_041862025.1. Classification (NCBI taxonomy): domain Bacteria; kingdom Bacillati; phylum Actinomycetota; class Actinomycetes; order Kitasatosporales; family Streptomycetaceae; genus Streptomyces; species Streptomyces sp. AB3(2024). Next base: position 134,472 of record NZ_JBGWAB010000007.1, on the reverse strand, counting down.
ACCGGCCGGGGCGCGCTCAGCGCCTTCGGACGGGCCCTGCTGCGCCGCCTCGATGCGGCACCGCTGCTGGCCCCGCTGCTGCCGGAGCCGGTGGACCACGTCCTGCTCCAGGCCGACCTGACGGCGGTCGCACCGGGGCCGCTGCGCCGGCCGCTCGGGGACACCCTGGCGGTCCTGGCCGACGTCGAGTCCAAGGGCGGGGCGACGGTGTACCGCTTCACGCCCGGGTCGGTGCGCCGGGCCCTGGACGCCGGGCACACCGCCGTGGACCTGCACGCCTTCCTCGCCGAGCACAGCCGGACCCCGGTGCCCCAGCCGCTGGCGTACCTGATCGACGACGTGGCCCGGCGGCACGGGCACCTGCGGGTCGGGGCGGCCTCCTCGTACGTGCGCTGCGACGACGACGCAGTGCTGGGCGAGATCCTGGCCGACAAGCGGTCGGCCGGGATGGGGCTGCGCCGCCTCGCGCCGACCGTGCTGGCGGCCCAGGCCGAACCGGGGGCGCTGCTGGAGGGGTTGCGGGCGATGGGTTACGCCCCGGCCGCGGAGTCCCGTACCGGCGACGTACTGGTGGCGCGGGCCGACGCGCACCGCACCCCGGCGCGGTCGGCGCCGGTGCCGGTCCCGGACGGGCCGCCGGTGCCCGACGCCACGCTGCTGGGCGCGGCGGTACGGGCGATCCGCGCGGGCGACCTCGCGGCGACGGCGGTCCGCCGGGAACCGGCCCCCTCGGGCGGCGGTGACGTGCCGGCTCCGGGTGAACTCCCGCGCACCAGCTCGGCGGAGACCCTGGCGACGGTGCAGGCGGCGGCGCTGACCGGTTCGGCGGTGTGGATCGGGTACGTGAACGCGGAGGGGGCGGCGAGCCAGCGGGTCATCGCCCCGGTGCGGGTGGAGGGCGGCTTCGTCACCGGTTACGACCACACGGCGGACGAGGTGCGCACGTACGCACTCCACCGGATCACGGGGGTCGCGGAACTGGCGGAAGACCAGGTCTGAAATCCGCTGGCCGACGGGCCCGCGGGCAGGGCAGTCTGACGGCATGTCCGCACTTCCCGCCGCCCGGGGCACGCCCGGCGACTCCGGCTACCCCGGCACGCCCGCCGCCCCGGGCCCGCCCGCGCGGGCGGTCATGCCCGCGCACCGGATCCGCGCGGCCCACACCGGCACCACGATCACCGTCTACCAGGCCTACTCCCCCGCCCTCGGCCTCCCGGCGGCCCGCGACGGCCGCTTCCCGCCCGCCTGGAAGCGCGAGCGGATGACGTGGATCAAACCGTCGTTCCTGTGGATGATGTACCGCTGCGGCTGGGCCACGAAGGCCGGCCAGGAGACCGTGCTCGCCGTCGAGATCACCCGCGCGGGCTTCGACCGGGCCCTCGCCGGCGCCTGCCTCTCGCACTACGCCCCCGGCGTGCACGCGGACCGCGACGCCTGGAAGGAGTCGGTGCGCAGCACGTCGGCCCGGGTCCAGTGGGATCCGGAACGCGACCCGCAGCTGAACCCGCTGCCGTACCGCTCGCTCCAGCTCGGGCTGTCGGGGCCCCTCTCGCGGGCCTACGCCGGCGAGTGGACGGTCTCCATCCGCGACGTCACCCCGCTGGCCCGGGAGATCCACGGGCTGCTCCGGACCGGCGACACCGACGCGGCCCGGGCCCTCCTGCCCGTCGAAACCCCCTACCCGGCGGGCCCGCTGCCTCACCTGGGCGCGTAGTCGACCCGCCCGGCGTCGAAGGGCCACGCCTCAGCGAGCCAGCGGGACACCGTCCGGTACACCTCGGCGTCGAGGTGCGCCCGGTCCCGCCGCACCCAGGAGCTGACCTGCACCCGCCCGGGGTCCTCCTTGCCGGGATGGATGTAGAGGCACCCGATGACCTCGTCCGCACCCTCCAGCACGCTGTACGTGAACGCGCGCCGCTCGGCGAACTCCCGCGCGTGCCACTCCAGGTCCGCGAGGTTGGCCTCGGCCGACATCCCCTCCACCGGCGGCCACCCCCGCCCCACGAAACCGGGCGTGGCCCGCACGTGCGCGACGCTCCCGGTCCAGGCGGCCAGGTCCCTCGCGTTGTGCTCCGCCCCGAGCGGCTCCAGCCGGAACCCGCCCGCGTCCAGCCCCACCGGCACGACGAACCCGTCCGGCACGAAATCCCGCTGATCATCACTCATACCCCGGACCGTACGCACCGCCTCCCCGGCCACGCACCGCATTTCCCCGCCGGGCGCCGGGCGGGCGCCGGGCGGGGCCCCGGCGCGCGCCGGGGCGTCCGCGCGGCACAGAACCCTCCCGCCCGCCCGGCGATACGGCAGACTGGAGGTTTGCCCGTCCTCGTCCGGACGGGCACCCACGCCGGAAAGGGGCGTTTGTGAACGGGCCTCTCATCGTCCAGAGCGACAAAACCCTCCTGCTGGAGGTCGACCACGAGCTCGCCGGTGCCGCGCGCCGGGCCATCGCGCCCTTCGCCGAGCTGGAGCGGGCGCCCGAGCACATCCACACCTACCGGATCACCCCGCTCGGGCTGTGGAACGCGCGGGCCGCCGGGCACGACGCCGAGCAGGTCGTCGACGCGCTCGTCGAGTTCTCCCGGTACCCCGTCCCGCACGCGCTGCTCGTCGACGTCGCCGAGACCATGGCCCGCTACGGGCGCCTGACCCTCTCCAAGCACCCCGTCCACGGACTGGTCCTGACCAGCACCGACCGGCCCGTGCTGGAGGAGATCCTGCGGTCCAAGCGGATCATCCCGCTGGTCGGGGCCCGGATCGACGCCGACACCGTGGCCGTGCACCCCTCCGAGCGCGGGCAGATCAAGCAGACCCTGCTGAAGCTGGGCTGGCCCGCCGAGGACCTCGCCGGGTACGTCGACGGCGAGGCACACGCCATCGACCTCGTCGAGGACGGCTGGGCTCTGCGCCCGTATCAGCAGCAGGCCGTCGAGGGCTTCTGGCACGGCGGCTCCGGTGTGGTCGTACTGCCCTGTGGCGCCGGAAAGACCCTGGTCGGCGCGGGGGCCATGGCCAAGGCCAAGGCGACCACGCTGATCCTGGTGACCAACACGGTCTCCGCGCGTCAGTGGAAGCACGAGCTGATCAAGCGGACCTCTCTGACGGAGGAGGAGATCGGCGAGTACTCCGGCACCCGCAAGGAGATCCGCCCGGTCACCATCGCCACGTACCAGGTCCTCACCACCAAGCGGAAGGGCGTCTACCCCCACCTGGAGCTCTTCGACTCCCGGGACTGGGGGCTGATCCTCTACGACGAGGTGCACCTGCTGCCCGCCCCCGTCTTCAAGTTCACCGCCGACCTCCAGGCCCGCCGCCGGCTCGGTCTGACCGCGACCCTGGTCCGGGAGGACGGCCGCGAGTCGGACGTGTTCTCGCTCATCGGGCCGAAGCGGTTCGACGCCCCGTGGAAGGAGATCGAGGCGCAGGGCTACATCGCGCCCGCCGACTGCGTGGAGGTCCGCGTCAACCTCACCGAGTCGGAGCGGCTCGCGTACGCGACCGCCGAGACCGAGGAGAAGTACCGCTTCTGCGCGACGACCGCGACGAAGCGCAAGGTCACCGAGGCGCTGGTGCGCAAGCACCAGGGCGAGCAGACACTGGTCATCGGCCAGTACATCGACCAGCTCGACGAGCTGGGCGAGCACCTGGACGCGCCCGTCATCAAGGGCGAGACCTCCAACGCGCAGCGCGAGAAGCTCTTCGACGCGTTCCGCGAGGGAGAGATCAGCGTGCTGGTCGTCTCGAAGGTCGCCAACTTCTCCATCGACCTGCCCGAGGCCACCGTCGCCATCCAGGTGTCCGGCACCTTCGGCTCACGGCAGGAGGAAGCACAGCGCCTGGGCCGGGTGCTGCGGCCGAAGGCGGACGGGCACGAGGCGCGGTTCTACTCGGTCGTCGCGCGCGACACGATCGACCAGGACTTCGCCGCGCACCGCCAGCGGTTCCTGGCCGAACAGGGCTACGCCTACCGGATCATGGACGCCGACGAGCTGCTGGCGAGTGACTGACCTCCCGCTCCAGGGGTGAGCGCGGCCCGGGGAGCCGGCCCGTCGGGAGCGGCCGCGCGCCCGGGCGCCCCGGCCGCCGCCGGCGGACGGCCGCCCCGGTCACGACGGCGAGCAACGGTACGCACCACACCCACAGGTGCGGCCGGTCCAGCAGCAGAGCCCGCCCGGCCGCCGACAGGTGGTGGGCCCAGAAGTCGGCGGAGGCCTGCGGGAGGACCAGCAGGCCGAGCAGCGCGGTCCCGGCGAAGCCGGCCAGCGCGGTCAGCCCGGCCCGGACGCGGCCGGTGAGCAGCAGGTACGGGATGAAGACCGCCGGGGTCAGGGTGATCCCGGCGGCGGTGCCCAGCGCGAAGCCCTTGCCGAGCGCGGCGCGCGGCCGCCCCAGGTCCCAGACGGCGAGGCAGGCGAGCGCCAGGTTGATCTGGCCGGGCAGCGGGCTCTGGAACAGCGGCTCCAGCCACAGACCGGCGATGGTGGCGGCGAGGACGGCACCCGGCCGGGCGCGCAGCCGGGCGAGGCGGCAGGAGAACACGATCAGCAGGGCGAGCAGGCAGCCGTTCCCGAGGACGAGTACGGCCTTGAGCACCCCGGCGGGCAGCCAGGCGGCGGGCGTGAACAGGATCGCCGCGAACGGCGGATAAGCGGCGGGCGGGTGCCATTCGGCCCCGGAGAAGCCGTACAGCAGGGCGTCGGCGGTCGGGATGCGCAGGACCACGCACAGCACGCCGAGCGCGAGCAGCGAGCCCGTGACCAGCACACCGGCCAGGGGCGACGGCGAGCGGGCGGGATCGGAGCTGCGGGTCACGCGCGTGACCCTAGTGGATCAGCGCGGAGGTGCCACCGGTATCAGGCCATCACGGGCCGCCCGGTCAGCGGCGTATGACGCCGGCGTCCTCGGAGTACTCGCCCAGGACGACGACGCTCACGGCGGCCGTGGCGAAGACCTTGGCGGCGCGCAGCGCGTCGCCGAACAGGTGACGGTGGCGGGATTCGGAGGTGGCGGTGGCGCCGCTCGGGCGGCCACCCTGAAGTGGGGTGAAGGTTGCGGTGCTCATGTATCCATGGTGCGCCTCCGCCTCCCTCCGCACATCGCCCTGCGGAGGGAACCGCACGGGCCCCGGCGTCCTCCTCACGGCTAATGCCGACCCCTACCGGCACCCCTGAGGTCTGACACTCCCCCGTATGACACCCGTACGGGGGTCCTGCCCCCACGGGACCTCGGACCCGGTATTCCGTTCGCGCCGGCCCGCCGCGCTGACTACAATCTCCGCTCTTGCCGCCTCCCGCCGCCGTACCGGGGAGAGCCACCCGCCGGACGGCAACCGGCGGGCTTCTGTTGCCGCACAGCTGGAGGCAGTCCCGTGACCGCGCACGCCCCTGAAACCACCCCCGACGCCGCAGCCGGCCCGCTCGGCCGGGAACGCGGCCACCTGAGCGCCTCGCGCGCCGCCCTGCGCGCCATGCGCGAGGACGTGGAGGCCCTCGACATCCGCGACGTCACCGCGAACTGGGTCAACGCCATCGTCCTCCAGGCGCAGATCGACGACCGCATCAAGGCCCTCGCCGACCTCACCCACACCCCGCTCTTCTTCGGCCGCCTCGACTACCTGCACGCCCCGGGCGCGGAACTGGCCGAGGGCGCGGAGGGCGAACAGTTCTACATCGGCCGCCGGCACGTCCACGACGCCGACGGCGACCCGATGGTCATCGACTGGCGCGCGCCCGTCTCGCAGCCCTTCTACCGCGCCTCCAAGAAGGACCCGCAGGACATCGCGCTGCGCCGCCGCTTCGGCTACACCGGCGGCGAGCTCACCGCGTACGAGGACGAGCACCTGTCCGACCCGGCCGAGGCGGCCGCCGTCAGCAAGCTCCTCCAGCAGGAGATCGAGCGCCCGCGCGTCGGCCCCATGCGCGACATCGTCGCGACGATCCAGCCCGAACAGGACGAAATCGTCCGCTCCGGCCTGTCCGGATCGGTCTGCGTCCAGGGCGGCCCCGGCACCGGAAAGACCGCCGTCGGCCTGCACCGCGTCGCCTACCTCCTCTACGCCCACCGAGAGCGCCTGGCCCGGACCGGCACCCTGGTCATCGGGCCGAACCGTTCCTTCCTCCACTACATCGAGCAGGTGCTGCCGGCCCTGGGCGAACTGGAGGTGAAGCAGGCCACCGTCGACGACCTCGTCGCCCGCGAGGGCCTGGAGGTACGCGGCACCGACACCGCCGAAACCGCGGTGGTCAAGGGCGACGCCCGGATGGCGACGGTCCTGCGCCGCGCGGTCCGATCCCACGTCACCGAGCCGGCCGAACCCCTCATGGTGGTCCGCGGCTCGCGCCGCTGGCGCGTCCCGGCGTACGAACTCGCCGAGATCGTCTCCGAACTCCAGGACCGCGACATCCGCTACGGCGCGGCCCGCGACGCCCTCCCGCAGCGGATCGCCCACGCGGTCCTCGTCCGCATGGAACAGGCGGGCGAGGCCCCCGACGACCGGGTGCAGGACGCGGTGGCCCGCAACGCGGCGGTGAAGGCGGCCGTCAAGGCGGTCTGGCCGCTGGTGGAACCGGCGAAGCTGGTGCTGCGCCTCCTGTCGGACCCGGAGTTCCTGGCCGCTCACGCCGACGGGATCCTCACCGCGGACGAGCAGAAGCTCCTGCTGTGGCCCAAGCCGTTCCGCAGCGCGCGGTCGGCGAAGTGGTCGGCGGCGGACCTCGTCCTCATCGACGAGGCCTTCGACCTGGTGGAACGCACCCACTCACTGGGCCACGTGGTCCTCGACGAGGCCCAGGACCTGTCTCCGATGCAGTACCGGGCCGTCGGACGCCGCTGCACGACCGGCTCCGCGACCGTCCTCGGCGACCTCGCCCAGGGCACCACCCCGTGGGCCACCCGCAGCTGGGACGAGGCCCTCACCCACCTCGGCAAGCCGGAGGCGGCGGTGGAGGAGCTCACGGCGGGCTTCCGCGTGCCGCGCGAGGTGATCGCGTACGCGTCGCGGCTGCTGCCGTCGATCTCGCCGGGGCTGGCCCCGGTGTCCTCGGTCCGCGAGACCCCGGGATCCCTGGTGGTCGCCGAGACGGCGGACCTGACGGCGGACGTCGTGACGGCCTGCCGGGACTCCCTCGCACACGAGGGCTCCATCGGCCTGATCGCGGCGGACGCGCGGATCCCCGTACTGGCGGAAGCGCTGCTGGCGGCGGGGCTGCCGTACCTGTCCCCCGGCGAGGAGACGACGGCGCAGTCGCGGCTGACACTGGTGCCGGCCTCGCTGGCCAAGGGCCTGGAGTACGACTACGTCGTCCTCGACGAGCCCGCCGCCATCGTCTCCGGCGAACCGGACGAACGCACCGGGCTGCGGCGCCTCTACGTCTGCCTCACCCGCGCGGTCTCAGGCCTCACGGCCCTCCACACGGCCCCCCTCCCGGCCCCCCTGACCCTCTGAGGCCCCCGCCCCGGACCCCGCGCCTCGATCTCCCCCAGCTACCGCTGGGAGGTGCCCCCTGACGAGGCTGGATTTTGCCGGCCCGGGGCTGTATTCGGCTGCGACGCACCCGAAGCGGGTATCGAAGCGGCCGGGGGCGGGGACGGGGTGGGGCGTCGGCCGGGACGTAAAACGTGATGTGTTGGCGCGCGGTGCCGACCGGCAAAGCCGGCTCGGACAGGGCGCCATAAATCATGCAGTCCCGGACGACACCCCACCCCGTCCCCGCCCCCGGCCACCCCCGACCCCGCCCTGCCAGGGCAACCGCAACGGCCCGGCCCCGCTCTGCCAGGGCAACCGCAACGGCCCGGCCAGGGCGACGCCCTACCCCAGCGCCTCCCGCCACTCCGCCACCGCCGCCGCCGAGACCGGCCGGTCCCAGCCCGACGGACGCGCCGCGCTGCCGATGTGGAAGGCGTCGACGCCCCCCTCCCGCAGCCCCGCCACGTGCGCGAGGCCCAGCCCCCCGCCGACCAGGATCCGCGCCCCGTACCCCGGCTCACCCGCCCGCGCGGCCTCCGCCAGCAGCACGGGCAGCCCCTCCGAGACCCCGGCCGCCGACCCCGCCGTCAGGTAGGTGTCGAGTCCCGGCAGGTCGGCGAGCGCCTTGCGCAGCCGGTCGCGGTCCGCGGCCCGGTCGATGGCCCGGTGGAAGGTCCAGCGGCAGCCGTCCAGCTCCGCCACGACCGCCTCGACCGCCGCCAGGTCCGCGCCGCCGTCCGGGTTCAGGAACCCGAGGACGAACTCCGTCGCCCCCTCCGCCCGCATCTCCCGCGCCGCCTCGACCAGCCGGGAGACATCGCCGGCCGCGAACCCGTCGGCCTTGCGGAGCATCACGCGCAGCGGGATGTCGACCGCCGACCGGATCGCCGCGAAGGTCTCGCGCGACGGCGTGAGCCCGTCGGCGGCCATATCGGTGATCACTTCGAGTCGGTCCGCCCCACCGGCCTGCGCGGCGACCGCGTCCTCCACGTCGAGGGCGATCACCTCCAGGAGCGCACGGTTGCTCATTCGATGCCGTCCTTTGTTCCGCTTGTTCGGATATGGAAAATAGGTCTAGTCCAATATCCAGGGTACGGGCCCACCACCGCACTCCACCAGCGCTATCACGCCACCCCCACAATGTGCGCATGACCGCAGACACCCCGCACAGTGGCGCCACCGCCGACACCACCGCCCTGCGCGCCCGCTGGCGGGCGACCGCCACCGCCGCCGGAGCCGCCCACGACCCCGACCCCTACGCCGACCGCCTCCTCGCCGCCTGGGCGGAGCCCCACCGCCGGTACCACACCACCGCGCACCTGGCCCACGTACTGGACCGCCTCGACGTGCTCGCCCCGCACGCCGCCGACCGCAGCGCCGTCGAGCTCGCGGCCTGGTTCCACGACGCCGTCTACCGTCCCGACCGCTCCGAGAACGAGGAACGCAGCGCCGCCCTCGCCGAGCGCGCCCTCCCCGAGCTCGGCATCGACGACTCCCGCACCGCCGAGGTCGCCCGCCTGGTCCGGCTCACCGTCACCCACGACCCCGCCCCCGGCGACACCGACGGCGAGGCCCTCTGCGACGCCGACCTCGCCGTCCTCGCCGGCACCCCGCAGGCCTACGCCGCGTACGCCGCCGCCGTCCGCGAGGAGTACGCGTTCGTCCCCGACGAGGCCTTCCGCACCGGCCGCGCCGCCGTCCTGCGCCAGCTGCTCGCCCTCCCCCGCCTCTTCCGCACCCCCCACGGCGCCGAGCACTGGGAGGCCCCGGCCCGCGACAACCTCACGGCGGAACTCCAAAGACTCACCTGACCTGACAGACTCCGCCCCGCCGGGAATGCGCCCTCCGCCCCGGCGGTTCGTGAAAGACATGCCCGCAGCCCCCGTACGCCCCCGCATGCCCGTTGCCGTCTACGTCCTCGGCCTGTCCGTCTTCGCACTCGGGACCAGCGAGTTCATGCTGTCCGGGCTGCTGCCGCCCATCGCCGAGGACATGGGCGTCACGATCCCGCAGGCGGGACTGCTGATCTCCGCCTTCGCGATCGGCATGGTCGTCGGGGCCCCGCTGCTGGCCGTCGCCACGCTTCGGCTGCCGCGCCGCACCACCCTCGTGGCCCTCATCAGCCTCTTCGGCCTCGGGCAGGTCGCGGGCGCGCTGGCCCCCACGTACGGGCTGCTCTTCGCCTCCCGGGTGGTCTCCGCCCTCGCATGCGCCGGGTTCTGGGCCGTCGGTGCGGCCGTCGCCATCGCCATGGTGGACAGGCACCAGCGGGCACGCGCCATGGCCGTCATGATCGGCGGCCTCTCCATCGCCAACGTCCTCGGCGTCCCGGCCGGCGCCTTCCTCGGCGAGCAGTTCGGCTGGCGGGCCGCGTTCTGGTCGGTCGGAGCGGCCTCCGCCGTCGCCCTCGCCGGCATCCTGGCCCTGATCCCGAAGATCCCGCTGCCCGCCGAGAAGCCCCGCCTCGGCCGCGAGCTGCGCATCTACCGCGACCGTCAGGTGTGGCTGTCCATCGGCATCACGGCGCTGGCCGCGGGCGGCGTCTTCTGCGCCTTCAGCTACCTGTCGCCACTGCTCACGGACGTGGCCGGGCTGGACGCGGCGTGGGTGCCGTGGATCCTCGGCCTCTTCGGCGTCGGTGCGCTCGTGGGCACGACCATCGGCGGGCGGATCGCCGACGCGCACCTGTTCGGGGTGATGCTCTGGGGCATCACCGCCTCCACGGTGTTCCTCGCGGCGCTCACGGTCCTGGCCTCCGGCGCGGCGGCCGCGATCGCCCTGTCCTTCCTGCTCGGCGTCTCGGCGTTCTTCACCGCCCCCGCCCTCAACGCCCGCATGTTCAACGTCGCGGGCGCCGCCCCCACCCTCGCCGGAGCCACCACCACCGCCGCGTTCAACCTCGGCAACACCGGCGGCCCCTGGCTCGGCGGCACCGTCATCGACGCGGGACAGGGCTTCGCGAGCCCCGCCTGGGCGGGCGCCGCCATGACCCTCACCGCGATCGCCCTCACCGTGATCGCCCTGCGCCTGGACCGCCGTACGCCGCCCACCGCCAGCACGGTGATCGCCTCGGGCACCGCCGCCCCGGCCCCCGCGACCCAGCCGGCCGAGGCGTAACCCCGGCCGTCCCGCGCCCGGCCCCCGGCCTCGCGCCTCAGGCCGGGCGGCCCTTCGGCCGCCGCAGACCCGCATCCGTCAGCCGGCGCACCAGCTCCTTGCTGCCGATCTCCACCGCCCCCGCCCCGACCGCGTCCGCGTACCGGTGCGAGGGCACGTCGTAGTGGTCCCGCTCGAAGGCCCGCGGCGGACACCCGATGCCCGCCGCGAAGGCGTGCAGCTCCTCGTACGAGACGTCGCTGACCAGGTGCGACCACATGCGGCCGTGCCCCGGCCAGACCGGCGGGTCGATGTACACCGTCACCGGCGGCTCACCGGCCCGGATGGAAGACGGGCCCGAGGCCGCCCACCGCCGCCACCCGTACGCCCGCCTCGGAGCACACCCAGTGCGGATCGGGCCCCAGCTCCGGCTCCACGTCCAGCGCGTGCGGCTCCCCGTGCGCGCACACGGGGCACAGCGGCCAGCGCCCGTACTTCTCCAGCAGCGCGTCCTTCACGTCCTGCGCGACGAGTCCGGCGAGGTAGTCGACCCCCTCGGGCCACTGCTCCACCCACCACCGGCGGTGCGTGACCGAGTCCTCGACGAGGGAGACGACGTCGGCATCGGCGACCTCGCCGGCGGCGAGGTCGGCGAGAACAAGTGCACGGGCGACATGCAGCGCCTGCTCCAGGGGGGTCGCGTGGTCCATGCGCCCATTGTGGACCCCCACCGGGCCAGTGGCTAAGGCCCTACCGGCAGGGGTCGGAAGTCCCGGCGCGCCGGGCCCCATGGCGCCTTGACGCCCACAAGTCGCGAAAATAGCTTTCAAGGGTGAGCCAGAATGCGAAAGAAACCTTCACGACCGCACCGGCACCCTCACCTGCCACCGATCCGGCTGCCGATCCGGCCACCGATGCGCCCCCCGCGGCCGCCCCCACCCCCGCCGCCCTGCGGGCCCGGATCCGCGGGCTCGGAGCGTCCATGACACGGTCCGTGCAGGTCGTCGCCGAAGCCGTCGCCGCCGATCCCGCCGGCTGCTCCCGGCTCACCGTCACCGCCCTCGCCGAACGCACCGGCACCAGCGAGGCCACCGTCGTCCGCACCGCCCGCCTCCTCGGCTACCCCGGCTACCGCGACCTGCGCCTGGCCCTGGCCGCGCTCGCGGGCCGGCAGGAGTCCGACGCGGCCCCCGCCGTCACCGCCGGCATAGCCGTCGACGACCCCCTGGGCGACGTCGTCGCCAAGCTGGCCCACGAGGAGGCGCAGACCCTCGCCGACACCGCCGCCGCACTCGACCTGGCCCAGCTGTCCGCCGCCGTCGACGCCCTCGCCAACGCCCGTCGCATCGACGTCTACGGCGTCGGCGCCTCCGCCCTCGTCGGCCAGGACCTCGCACAGAAGCTGCTGCGCATCGGCCTGATCGCGCACGCCCACCACGACCCCCACCTCGCCGTCACCAACTCCGTCCAGCTCCGCCCCGGGGACGTGGCCGTCGCCGTCACCCACTCCGGCGGCACGGGCGACGTCGTCGACCCGCTGCGCCACGCCTTCGAACGGGGCGCGACCACCATCGCCGTCACCGGCAGCCCCTCCTCGCCCGTCACCCACTACGCCGACCTCGTCCTGGCCACCTCGGCCGCCCGCGAGAGCCGGCTGCGGCCGGCCGCCATGTCGAGCCGGACCAGCCAGCTCCTCGTCGTCGACTGCCTGTTCGTCGGCGTCGCACAGCGGACCTACGAGACGGCCGCGCCCGCGCTCGCCGCTTCCTACGAGGCCCTCGCCCCCCGCCACCGCGCCACCGCGCCCCGTACCACCCGCCAGGAGTCCCGCCCATGACCGCGTACGCCGCCCTCCGCGCCCAGCTCGACACCCTGACCACCGAGGCCTTCCGCCCCGAACTCGCCGACATCGACCGGCTCCCCACCCTGGAGATCGCCCGCGTCATGAACGCCGAGGACGCCACCGTCCCGGCCGCCGTGGCCGAACGGCTGCCCGAGATCGCCGCCGCCGTCGACGGGATCGCCGAGCGGATGGCCCGCGGCGGCCGCCTCGTCTACGCGGGCGCGGGCACCGCCGGCCGCCTCGGAGTCCTGGACGCCAGCGAGTGCCCGCCCACCTTCAACACCGATCCGGAGCAGGTCGTCGGCCTGATCGCGGGCGGCCCCACCGCGATGGTCAAGGCCGTCGAGGGCGCCGAGGACTCCGCGGAGCTGGCCGCCGCGGACCTCACCGCCCTCGGCCTGACCGCCGACGACAGCGTCATCGGCATCTCCGCCTCCGGCCGCACCCCGTACGCGATCGGCGCCGTCGAGTTCGCCCGCTCCCGCGGCGCGCTCACCGTCGGGCTCTCGTGCAACGCCGGTTCCGCCCTCGCCGCGGCCGCCGAGCACGGGATCGAGGTCGTGGTCGGCCCGGAGCTGCTCACCGGGTCCACCCGGCTGAAGGCGGGCACCGCGCAGAAGCTCGTCCTGAACCTGATCTCGACCGTCACGATGATCCGCCTCGGCAAGACGTACGGGAACCTCATGGTCGACGTCCGCGCCTCCAACGAGAAGCTGCGCGCCCGCTCCCGCCGCATCGTCGCCCTGGCCACCGGCGCGCCCGACGCGGAGATCGAGGCCGCCCTCACCGCCACGGACGGCGAGGTCAAGAACGCCATCCTCGTGGTCCTCGGCGGAGTCGACGGCCCCACCGCCGCCGCCCTCCTCAGCGCCTCCGGCGGCCACCTGCGCGACGCCCTCGCCGAGACCCGCTGAACACCGCCCCGCCGACCGGCTCCACCCGTTCCACCGCCCGCCCGCTCCCCCAACGCAAGGCGACCCAGCATGTCCACTGACAAGAACCGCGCCACAGCCGCCGCGATCCTTCCTCTGGTCGGCGGCCCGGACAACATCACCTCCGTCGCGCACTGCATGACCCGCCTGCGCATCGCGGTGCGCGACCGCTCGCTCGTCCGGCACGAGGAGCTCAAGGCCCTCCCGGCGGTCCTGGGCGTGGTCGAGGACGACACCTACCAGATCGTGCTGGGCCCGGGGACCGTCGCCCGCGTCACCCCCGAGTTCGAGGCGCTGGTGGCCGAGGGCCGCACGCAGGCCGCCCCGGCAACCGCACCCGCCTCCACGTCCGCCGCGGCGCCGCACCCCGCCGTCACCTCGGCCGAACTGGCAGACCGTGGAGCGGCTCTGAAGGACGCCCAGAAGGCCCGCAACGCGACTCCGTTCAAACTGTTCCTGCGCCGCGTCGCGAACATCTTCGTCCCGCTGATCCCCGCCCTCATCGGCTGCGGGATCATCGCGGGCCTGAACGGCATGCTCACCAACCTCGGCTGGCTCCCGGCGCTCGTCCCGGCGCTCGCCGCGATCTCGTCCGGCTTCATGTCCCTGATCGCGGTGTTCGTCGGCTACAACACCGCCAAGGAGTTCGGCGGCACCGCGATCCTCGGCGGCGCGGTCGCCGCGATCATCGTCTTCCCCGGCGTCGCGAAGATCGACGCCTTCGGCCAGCACCTCTCCCCCGGCCAGGGCGGCGTCCTCGGCGCGCTCGCGGCGGCGCTGCTCGCCGTCCAGGTGGAGAAGTGGTGCCGCAAGCGGGTGCCCGAGGCCCTGGACGTACTGGTCACCCCCACCCTCACCGTGCTGGTCTCCGGCCTGGTCACCCTCTTCGGCCTGATGTTCCTCGCCGGCTCCGTGTCCACCGCCATCGGCACCTTCGCCACCTGGCTCCTGGCCACCGGCGGCGCCTTCGCCGGGCTCGTGCTGGGCGGGCTCTTCCTCCCCCTGGTGATGCTGGGCCTGCACCAGGCCCTGATCCCCATCCACACCACCCTCATCGAGCAGACCGGCTACACGGTGCTCCTGCCCATCCTGGCCATGGCGGGCGCGGGCCAGGTCGGCGCGGCCATCGCCGTGTACTACCGGCTCCCGCGCAACCGCTCGCTGCGCACCACCATCAAGTCCGCGCTCCCGGCCGGATTCCTGGGCGTCGGCGAGCCCCTGATCTACGGGGTCTCCCTGCCGCTGGGCCGCCCCTTCGTCACCGCCTGCGTCGGCGGCGCGGCGGGCGGGGCCTTCGTGGGCCTGTTCAACCAGCTCGGCATCGGCTTCGGCTCCACCGCGATCGGCCCCTCGGGCTGGGCCCTCTTCCCGCTGCTGGACGGCAGCGCGGGCATGGGCGCGACCGTCGCCGTCTACGCGGGCGGCCTCGCCGTCGGCTACCTGGTCGGCTTCGGCGCGACCTACTTCTTCGGCTTCACCCGGCCGATGCTGGCCGAGCTCGACTCCGACCCGGACCCGGCGGCGGACAGCCCGGCCGCCGCCGGTCCGGCGAAGCAGCCGGTGCCCGCGTAGGGACGGACCGCGGCGGCGGCGGTGCCCCGCCACCGCCGCCGCGGCTGCCCGGATCAGAGACCGTTGGTGAACAGCAGCCTGTTCGGGGTGTTGTCGCTGCGGTTCTGCACGATGTCCTTCGTGGACGCGTCGTTGAGGAAGTTCGCCACCTCGGCCGGCAGCGCGTTGGGGTGCAGGGACTTGTAGAGGGCGGCCACTCCGGTGACGTGCGGGGTCGCCATCGAGGTGCCGTCCAGGGCCACGCTGCCGCCGCCGAGCCGCGCGGAGACGATGTCCTTGCCGGGTCCGTACAGGTCGAGGCACTCGCCCCAGTTCGAGAAGTCGGTCTCCTCGTCGAAGCGGTTCGTCGCGCCGACCGTCACCACGCGGGCGGCGGAGGCGGGTGAGACCCGGCAGGCGTCCCTGTTGTCGTTGCCCGCCGCGATGACCGGCAGCACGCCCCGGTCGGACACCGCGGTGGCGGCGGCGTTCACGGATTCGAGCCGGTCACCGCCCAGGGAGGCGTTCAGGACCGCCGGCTGCTGGGCGTTGCGGGCCACCCAGTCGAATCCGGCGATGATCCCCGACCAGGCGCCGCGGTTGTCGCAGCCGAGGACGCGGACGCTGACCAGGTTCACCTTCCGCGCCACCCCGAAGGTCGTGCCGCCGACGGTGCCCGCCACGTGCGTGCCGTGGCCGTTGCAGTCCGCGGCGCCCCGGCCGTCGCCGATCGCGTCGAAGCCGGCACGCGCACGGCCCCCGAAGTCGGGGTGCGTGAAGTCGATGCCGCTGTCGAGGATGTACGCCGTCACGCCCTCACCGCTGCGGTTGGCACTGAAGTTGTTGTCGAGCGGCAGGAAGCGCTGGTCGATCCGGTCCAGGCCCCAGGAGTGGGCGGGGGACTTCGTCTGAACGCCCTTGGAGGGCATCGGCGGGCCGCTCACCCGCGCGTCCTCCTCCACGGACAGCACTCCGTACGACTCCCGGACCGTCTCCAGCTGCTTCGGCGTGAGGCTCGTCGCGAACCCGTTGATCGCCGTCGTGTAGACGAACTTCGGCTTCACCCCGATGGACTCGGCGAAGTTCTTCGGGTCGAGGGACTTGGCGAGGGTGACGATGTAGCTGCCGGGGATCGCGTTCGCGGAGGTGTGCAACGGAGCCGGCGTCGGCTCCGGGGCTGCGGCGGAGGCCGTACCGGCCGCCACGGGGCTCAGGGCCAGGACGGCGGCGGTGGTCAGGCGCGCGGCGAGCAGACGCATGGAGGGAACTCCCTGGAGTGCGTGGGATCGGCGGTGGTGGTCCGCGCCCGGCACCGGCGGGGGTTCCCGGGGGGCGGCCCTTCGGTTCATCGGGTCGCCCCCGGAGCCGACTTGAGCCGCCCGCCTCCGCCTGGCCGAAGGCCCGCGCCGCGTGTCACGGGCCCGCCACACCGGCTGGAGAAACGATCATTCGCCGCTGGCGCCCCGGTCCGCGCCCCCGCGCACGGCCCGGACGAATCCACCCGTACGGGCGACCCGGGGCACGCTATGCCGAGGTCACGGCCCGCTCCGGCGCGGCGCTCCCCGCGCGCACCGGGTCCCAGCACTGCACGCCCCTGAGGTCCGGCATCCGGTCGCGGGTGAAGACCGGGTCGAGGCCGGCGCGGCGCTGCGCGAGGTAGTCGTCCAGCAGCCGGAAGGAGATCGCCGACAGCGGCAGGATCGCGAGCAGGTTGACCAGGGCCATCAGCCCCATGAAGACGTCCGCGAGGTTCCAGACCACCGCCACCGAACCGAGCGAGCCGGCCACGACCGCCGACAGCACCAGCACCCGGTACGAGGGCAGGACCCAGCGCCTGCGGGTGACGAACCGGATGTTCGTCTCCCCGTAGTAGTAGTTCCCGACCATCGAGCTGAACGCCAGCATGAAGACGACGACGGTCAGCACGTGCCCGGCCCACGCCCCGAGCGAGCCGCTCAGCGCGGTCTGCGTCAGGTCCGCGCCCTGCCGGCCGGACGGCTCGGGGTCGGTCACGAGCACGATGAACGCCGTCATCGTGCAGACGAGCATCGTGTCGAAGAAGACGCCCAGGGACTGGACCAGCCCCTGCTTCACCGGGTGCGAGACCGTGGCGGCGGCGCCCGCGTTCGGGGCGGAGCCCAGCCCCGCCTCGTTGGAGAACATGCCGCGCCGGATGCCCTGCTGGACGGCCGCGCCGAGGCCGCCCGCCGCCAGCTCCCGCAGGCCGAAGGCGCCGCCGACGATGTCGGCGATGACGCGCGGGAACTCGGTGATGTTGAGCAGCACCACGGCCGCGCCCAGCAGCAGGTAGAGCACCGCCATGAGGGGAACGAGGACGGTGGTCACCGACGAGATCCGCCGGACCCCGCCGAAGACCGCGAAGCCCAGCAGCGCGGCGAGCAGCACCCCGGCCGCCGGCCCGAACCAGGCCGTGTCCGCCTCCGGGAGGGAGCCGGCGGCGACGGCCGTGATGGTGTTGGCCTGCACGGCGTTGAAGACGAAACCGAAGGTGACCGTGATCGTCACGGCGAAGAGCACGCCGAGCCACCGCTTCCCGAGGCCGCGCTGCATGTAGTACGCGGGACCTCCCCGGTAGGCGCCGGTGGACCCGCGCACCTTGTACAGCTGGGCCAGGGCCGACTCCACGAAGGCGGAGGCCGCGCCGATGACGGCCATCACCCACATCCAGAACACCGCGCCCGCCCCGCCCAGGGTGATGGCGGTCGCGACGCCCGCGATGTTGCCGGTGCCGACTCGGGCGGCCGCCGAGATGGTGAAGGCGCCGAAGGAGGAGACCTGCTCGCGGCCGTCGGCGCGCGGCGGGGCCTTCTCCTTCAGTACCCGGAACATCTCCGGCAGCAGACGCAGCTGCACACCCCGGGAGCGGACCGTGAAGTACAGGCCCGCGCCCACCACCAGCGGGATCAGCAGATACGTCCAGAGGTGGTCGTTCACGGTGAGGACCAGCGTGTCCAGGGTGTCCATGAACCGAAGTCTGGCCGGGGCGGAAGGCCCCTCGACAGGGACCTAGGTCCGCTCCCCCGGGGACCGAAGGCCCGCGTTCCGCACCGCTTCAGGCCCGGGACACCCGCAGCTGCGAGACCTCGTAGGACATCCTCTTCAGCTCCGGACCGGGCGCCGGGTGGTACCGCCCGGCGCACACCGACAGGTTCACGATGAGGTACGCGCGCCAGCCGCGCCCCACGCCCCGGCGGTCGGAGAAGACGCGCGCGCCGTTGACCCACCAGACGACCGAGGTCCTGCCGAACTCGACCTTCAGATCGACCCACGCTCCGGGCCGGACGGCGGGGTCGCGGTAGTAGCGGTGTGCCTCGCGGACGTGGTTGGAGAGTTCGAGCAGGTCGGGGTTGTCGGGGTGGTACTCGAAGACGTCGATCTCCTGGCCGCCGTCGCGCCAGGTCCAGATCGCGGGCCAGGCCCCCGTCTCGGCGGGCAGCCGCACGCGTGCCTCCAGCACGTCGCCGGTGCGGACCATGAAGCCCTCGTCGCTGCCCTCGGTGGTGAGCAGTCCGGTGTCCCAGTTCCCGTCGGGGCGCAGGGTCGCGAGGAAGGTCCCGCCGCGGCTGTAGGCGGGGTCGGCGACGAGGTGGTCGAGCTTGTTGTCGCCCGGGTTGACCGGGCCGCCGTTGGGATAGGCCCAGGAGCGGCCGGCCACCCACTGGGTGGTCGAGGTGAAGTCGGCGGTGAAGACGGGGGCGAGGCGCGGGGCGAGCCCGGGCAGCCCTCCGCCTCCGCCTCCGGGAGCGAGGCGGCGCGTCAGGCGCCGCAGCCATCCGAACGTTTCCGGTTCCATACAGGCGTTGTGCCCGCTCAGCGGCACCTCACACTGGCATTTTTACGCAGAGTAATCATACGATCGCACTGTGCTGATGAACGCGCGGATCAGCTCCGGGGACTTCACCCCGCGCTCCGCCTCGACCCCGCTGGAGACGTCCACGCCCCAGGCCCCGGTCGCCGCCACGGCCTCGCGCACGTTGCCCGGGTTCAGCCCGCCGGCCAGCAGCCAGCGGCCCTCGGGGGCGGTGAACTCCGCCGCGCCCCAGTTCCAGGGCTTGCCGGAGCCGGGGTCGGGCGCGTCGATCAGCAGCAGGTCCTCCCCGTACTCGCCGCAGCGCTCCACCCGCTCGGCGGTGGCCCGCAGCAGGGTCCGGCCGGGCGCGCGCAGGGCCTCGTAGTACGCCGGCGGCTCGTCCCCGTGCAGCTGTACGCCGCGCACGCCGCTCTCCTCGGCGAGCCGGCGCACCTCCTCGACGGGCTGCCCCCGGAACACCCCGACGGTGAGCACCCCGGCGGGCACCCGCGCGGCCAGCTCGCGCGCCGCACCGGCCCCGATGGTCCGGGGGCTGCCGGGCGCGAACACGAAACCGACGGCATCGGCC
Source organism: Streptomyces sp. AB3(2024) (assembly GCF_041862025.1). Classification (NCBI taxonomy): domain Bacteria; kingdom Bacillati; phylum Actinomycetota; class Actinomycetes; order Kitasatosporales; family Streptomycetaceae; genus Streptomyces; species Streptomyces sp. AB3(2024). The sequence goes on along the minus strand of NZ_JBGWAB010000007.1, from coordinate 115,185 downwards.
CCGGCCTCCACGGCCACGTCGACGTCGCGGGCGGTCCTGAGCCCGCAGATCTTCACGAAGAGATCGCTCATACCCCAAGTCAACCAAAGCCCCCGGCCGGACGACGCCCCGTCTCGACCCCCGGGCACGACCACCCGCGCGCCGCTAGCCTGGAACGGGGCTCACGCCCCGTGCACGGCACACCACGCCACGCGGAGGACGACGGTGACGATCATGATCGAACGGGCCACACCGATAGAGCAGGCGGCACCGCCGACGTTCGAAGCGCTCTTGCGCACCGTCGAGGAGATGAACACGCCAGACGGCTTCAAGGCCGAGCTCATCCGGGGGAAGATCATCGTGTCACCGTGGTCCATGCGGCGTTACTACCTCCCCATGCGGGCCCTGCGTGAGCAGCTCGGGGCCCACGCCCCGAAGGGCCAGGTCGCAGACATCGGACCGTTCCTCTTCCAGTTCCCGGAAGCCGGGCGCGCCTACGGCCCCGATCTCTACGTGGTCGACGAGACCGCCTTCGAGGGCGAGGGAAGGCACCTGGACGCAGCGGCACTCTCACTGGTGGCCGAGTTCACCTCGGTGTCCACGAAGGACGTGGACTGGCACGAGAAGCTGGACGTGTACGGACAGCTCGTCCCCGTATACCTCGTCGTCGACATGCAGGCGTCCGAGATCACCTGTTTCTCGGACCCCTCGCCGCACGGGTACCGGTCCCGCAGGACGGCGCCCTTCGGCACCTCCCTGCCCGTCCCGGCCCCCTTCGACTTCGACATCGACAGCTCGGGGTTCTGAGGACCGGGAAACGCCCGAGGGCGGCACCCCCCCCCGCGGGGGGGGTGCCGCCCTCGTTCGAGAACAGCCGATCAGCCAGGGGCCGATCAGAAGTCCATGTCACCGCCCGGCATGCCGCCGCCCGCGGGGGCACCGGCCTTCTCGGGCTTGTCGGCGATGACGGCCTCGGTGGTGAGGAAGAGGGCCGCGATCGACGCCGCGTTCTGCAGCGCGGAGCGGGTGACCTTCGCCGGGTCGATGATGCCCTCGGCGATCATGTCGACGTACTCGCCGGTGGCGGCGTTCAGACCGTGGCCGACGGCCAGGTTGCGCACCTTCTCCACGACGACGCCACCCTCAAGACCGCCGTTGACGGCGATCTGCTTCAGCGGGGCCTCCAGCGCGAGCTTCACGGCGTTGGCGCCGGTCGCCTCGTCACCGGTGAGCTCCAGCTTCTCGAAGACCGAGGAGGCCTGCAGCAGGGCCACGCCACCACCGGCGACGATGCCCTCCTCGACGGCCGCCTTCGCGTTGCGAACGGCGTCCTCGATGCGGTGCTTGCGCTCCTTGAGCTCGACCTCGGTCGCGGCACCGGCCTTGATGACGGCCACGCCGCCGGCCAGCTTCGCGAGGCGCTCCTGGAGCTTCTCGCGGTCGTAGTCCGAGTCGGAGTTGTCGATCTCGGCGCGGATCTGGTTGACGCGGCCCTGGACCTGGTCGCTGTCACCGGCACCGTCGACGATGGTGGTCTCGTCCTTGGTGATGACGACCTTGCGGGCGCGGCCGAGCAGGTCGAGACCGGCGTTCTCCAGCTTGAGGCCGACCTCCTCGGAGATGACCGTGCCGCCCGTGAGGATGGCGATGTCGCCGAGCATGGCCTTGCGGCGGTCGCCGAAGCCCGGGGCCTTGACGGCGACGGACTTGAAGGTGCCGCGGATCTTGTTGACGACCAGGGTCGACAGGGCCTCGCCCTCGACGTCCTCGGCGATGATCAGCAGCGGCTTGCCGGACTGCATGACCTTCTCCAGGAGCGGCAGCAGGTCCTTGACCGAGCCGATCTTGGAGTTGACGATCAGGATGTACGGGTCGTCCAGGGACGCCTCCATACGCTCCATGTCGGTCGCGAAGTAGGCCGAGATGTAGCCCTTGTCGAAGCGCATGCCCTCGGTGAGCTCAAGCTCCAGACCGAAGGTCTGCGACTCCTCGACGGTGATGACGCCTTCCTTGCCGACCTTGTCCATGGCCTCGGCGATGAGCTCGCCGATCTGGGTGTCGGCGGCGGAGATGGAGGCCGTGGAAGCGATCTGCTCCTTGGTCTCGACGTCCTTGGCCTGCGCGAGCAGGGCGGCGGAGACGGCCTCGACGGCCTTCTCGATACCGCGCTTGAGGGCCATCGGGTTGGCACCCGCGGCCACGTTGCGCAGACCCTCGCGGACGAGAGCCTGGGCGAGAACGGTGGCGGTGGTCGTACCGTCGCCGGCGACGTCGTCCGTCTTCTTGGCGACTTCCTTGACCAGCTCGGCGCCGATCTTCTCGTACGGGTCCTCGAGCTCGATCTCCTTGGCGATGGAGACACCGTCGTTGGTGATCGTGGGGGCGCCCCACTTCTTCTCAAGGACGACGTTGCGACCCTTGGGGCCAAGGGTGACCTTGACGGCGTCGGCGAGCTGGTTCATGCCACGCTCGAGACCGCGCCGGGCCTCCTCGTTGAACGCAATGATCTTGGCCATCTGAAGTGGTCCTCCCGGACAGGGGTGGATTGCTCCGGACCGCGCCCGCGCCCGCGACGGACGGCCTGCGGAGCCGGCGGTTCCTTCCCGCCGGACCCGTCGGGCCTCACCGACCCGGTCCTCGTCTGAAGTAGCACTCTCACCTGGAGAGTGCTAACGCCAATGATTAGCACTCGACCCCCGCGAGTGCAAGCGGCTTCGGGCAACGCCGGGCGGCTTCCGGCCGGACTCGCGGGGTGACGCACGAGGGGCCCGCATCCCGTGTCCGGGATGTGGGCCCCTCGTACGTCTGTCGCGTCGGTGGTCGATCGCGCTCGGTCTCAGCCGGCAGCAGCGAGCTTGACCATGTCCGCCTGCGGACCCTTCTGGCCCTGCGAGATCTCGAACTCGACCCGCTGACCCTCTTCAAGGGTGCGGTACCCGTCCATCTGGATGGCGCTGTAGTGGACGAACACATCCGCACCACCGTCGACCGCGATGAAGCCGTAGCCCTTCTCCGCGTTGAACCACTTGACGGTGCCCTGAGCCATGCCTAACTCCCCTATTACTGGCCCTTGCGCGGTACCGCACTTCGCGGTCCCGGGTCAGAACTTGCGCCGGAACGCCTCGACCGGGGCTGAATGTATCCGCACCGCTGCTGTCTGCAACAGGTCAATCCGACGAGAATTCTGGACACGCGGAAACATAGAAATAGAGTGAAAATTTGGCATATGGCAGGGCAACTCGGGCCAGACAATCTTCGCCAAAGCCCCATAGGCCGCACGCATGTTGACTCAATGTCAACCCTCACGGGGCCCACTCATATGCGGCGGGCAAGAGCACCGGAGGGGACTTCCCCAACTCTACCGCGCCCAATCAAGCAGAATTGCCCCCTCCACTTATTAGCGGAGGGGGCAATTCTACTTTTCGGGGTCTCAGCCGCCCGCAACGGCCGGAATGATCGAGACGCCGGCGCCGTCCGGCGTCGCCGCCTGCAGACCGCCCTCGAAGCGCACGTCGTCGTCGTTGACGTAGACGTTCACGAAGCGGCGCAGCTTGCCCTGGTCGTCCAGGACGCGCGCGGCGATGCCCGGGTGGTTCTGCTCCAGGGACTCGATGACCTCGGCCAGGGTCGAGCCCTCGGCCGGGACCTCGGCGACGCCGCCGGTGTAGGTGCGCAGGATGGTGGGGATGCGGACGTTGACGCTCATGGCGCTACCGCCTTTCCGGGAGTCGTGGGAAGGGTCAGGCCAGGCCGGCGGCGCGGAACGCGTCCAGGCTCGGGCGGATGGTGGCGGTCTGGCCGCTGTCCGCGGCCACCGCCTCCAGGGTCTTGAGGCCGTCACCGGTGTTCAGGATCACGGTGGTCAGCGCCGGGTCGAGCTGCCCGTTCTCGATGAGCTTCTTCGTCACGCCGACGGTCACGCCGCCCGCGGTCTCGGCGAAGATGCCCTCGGTCTGCGCCAGGATCTTGATCGCCTCGACGACCTGGGTGTCGTTGACGTCCTCGACGTAGCCACCGGTGCGGCGGGCGATGTCCAGGACGTACGGGCCGTCCGCCGGGTTGCCGATGGCCAGCGACTTGGCGATGGTGTCCGGCTTCTGCGGGCGGACCACGTCGTGGCCGGCCTTGAAGGCGGTGGAGACCGGGGAGCAGCCCTCGGCCTGGGCGCCGAAGATCTTGTACGGCTTGTCCTCGACGAGGCCGAGCTTGATGAGCTCCTGCAGGCCCTTGTCGATCTTCGTCAGCTGGGAGCCGGACGCGATCGGGATGACGATCTGGTCGGGCAGCTGCCAGCCGAGCTGCTCGCAGATCTCGTACGCCAGGGTCTTGGAGCCCTCGCCGTAGTACGGACGGAGGTTGACGTTGACGAAGCCCCAGCCCTCGCCCAGCGGGTCGCCGATGAGCTCGGAGCAGAAGCGGTTGACGTCGTCGTAGTTGCCCTCGATGCCGACGAGGTCGCCACCGTAGACACCGGCCATGACGACCTTGCCCTGCTCCAGGTCGTGCGGGATGAACACGCAGGAGCGGAAGCCGGCACGGGCGGCCGCGGCGCCGACGGCGCCGGCCAGGTTGCCGGTCGAGGAGCAGGACAGGGTGGTGAAGCCGAAGGCGCGGGCCGCCTCGACGGCGATGGCCACGACGCGGTCCTTGAAGGAGTGCGTCGGGTTGCCGGAGTCGTCCTTGACGTACAGCTTGCCGGTGACGCCCAGCTCCTTGGCCAGGTTCCGGGCGTCCACGAGCTTGGTGAAGCCGGGGTTCAGGCTGGGCTTGGAGGCCACGTCCGCGGGGACGGGCAGCAGCGGGGCGTAGCGCCAGATGTTGTTCGGGCCGGCCTCGATCGCGGCGCGCAGCGCCTCGGGGTCGCCGAGCGGCAGCTCGTAGGCGACTTCCAGGGGACCGAAGCACTCGACGCACGCGAAGATCGGGCCGAGTTCGAAGCGGGTGCCGCACTCGCGACAGGAAAGACCGGTGGCGGGTCCGAGATCGACGGAACCGGGGGCGGTGGAGGTGGTGACGGTCTGTGCAGCCATGACGGCGAGGCCCTTTCTCCTCATCTTCCCCATGGCGCACTTCGCCATGAGACGGAATTGGCACCTTCCCTAGCCGGGGACCTCGCGGCGTGCGTGTCGAAAACGCATCGCGAGAACCGACTGGTGGGTTGCCGGGGCTTCAACGGGCCGTGTCCCTCTGCCCCTCTGGATGAGCGGTATGGCACCGGCACACGCGCTCTGTGGCGCGCCGGTGCGTTTGTGCGCGGGGACCCCGGCATGCCGTGGTCCGTCGCGTTGTTCAAGACTGTAACCGAAGGACAGGGCGGTTGAGACAGCCGTCCGAACGGCGAGATGGATCACATATCAGCTGATATCGCCGAGGGCCACCGAGGAACCAGGGAGTGCTGAGGGTGCTGGATGAGGTGGAGCGCTGGCTGGCAGACCGCTCCTGGTCCGCCGCCGACCGACCGCTCGACCGGCTGCTCGACCGGAAACGGGCGGCCGGGACGACGGTCAGCGTGGTGCTGCCCGCGCTCGACGAGGAGGCCACGGTCGGGGAGATCGTGGAGGTGATCCGGCGCGATCTGATCGACGGCCTGCCGATCCCCCTGGTCGACGAGCTGGTGGTGGTCGACTCCGGCTCCACCGACCGTACGGCGGAGGTCGCGGCCGGGGCCGGCGCCCGGGTCGTGCACCGGGACGCGATCCTGCCGCGGATCCCCGCGCTGCCCGGCAAGGGCGAGGTGCTGTGGCGTTCGCTGCTCGCCACCACCGGTGACGTGGTCTGCTTCGTCGACGCCGACCTGCGGGACTTCTCGTCGTCCTTCGTCTCCGGGATCGTCGGGCCGCTGCTGACCGATCCGCAGGTGCAGTTCGTCAAGGCCATGTACGACCGCCCGCTCGCGGACGCCCCCGGCCAGGGCGGCCGGGTGACCGAGCTGGTCGCCCGCCCCCTGCTCAACCTGCACTGGCCGCAGCTGGCCGGCTTCGTGCAGCCGCTCGGCGGCGAGTACGCCGTGCGGCGCTCCCTGCTGGAGCGCCTCCCCTTCCCCGTCGGCTACGGCGTCGAGCTGGGCCTGCTGGTGGACGCGCTGCACACGGTCGGGCTGGACGCGCTGGCCCAGGTCGACGTCGGGGTCCGGCTGCACCGGCACCAGGACGGGCGGGCGCTGGGCCGGATGGCCGCCGCGATCTACCGCACCGCGCAGGTCCGGCTCTCGCGCGCGCACCTCGTACGGCCGGAGCTGACCCAGTTCGAGCGGGGGCCGGACGGGTTCGTTCCGCGCACCTACGCGGTGGACACCGAGGAGCGGCCGCCGATGGCGGAGATCAAGGAGTACATGGGCCGCCGCGTGGCTTGACGGCCGCCGGAGCGGCGCCGCACACGAGTTTGAGCCGGGGCGGGCCGGGCTAGGTTCGCCCCATGGCTTCTCAGGTACTCGTCGCCGCGAACCGCGGCCCGCTCTCCTACGCCCTCTCCGACGACGGCACGCTCAGCGCCCGGCGCGGCGGGGGCGGGCTCGTCTCCGGCCTGTCCGCGGCCCTCGCGAAGCAGCCGGAGGCCCTCTGGATCTGCGCGGCCCTCTCCGACGCCGACCGGGAGGCGGTGCGCCGGGGCGCCTCCGAGCCGGGGGTGCGGATGCTGGACATCGACCCGGCCGTGTACGACGGCGCGTACAACGGCATCGCCAACTCGGTGCTCTGGTTCACCCACCACCACCTCTACGACGTCCCGCGCGAGCCGGTCTTCGACGCGGCGTTCCGGCGGCACTGGGACGCGTACGTCTCCTACAACCGGACCTTCGCCGAGGCCCTGGCCGAGGAGGCCGCCGAGGGCGCCCGCGTCCTGGTGCAGGACTACCACCTGGCGCTGGTCCCGGGGCAGCTGCGCGAGCTGCGCCCCGACCTGCGGATCGCGCACTTCACGCACACGCCGTGGGCGTCGCAGGAGTTCATGGAGATGCTGCCCGAAGACATCCGGCGGCAGCTGGTGTGGGGCATGCTCGGCGCGGACCAGCTGGGCTTCCACGCCTGGCGCTGGTCGGCGAACTTCATCACGGGGACCGCCCTGGACGACGCGACCGGCATCGCGGAGCCGTCACTGCCCAGCGGGGTCCCCGAGCGCGGGGTGTGGCACCACAGGGCGGCCACCGACGGGCGCGGGTACGGCCCGAAGCGGTTCACCGAGGTCCGGCAGTACCCGCTCGGCGTGGACGCGGACGACCTTCGCGCTCTCGCGCACCGGCCGGTCGTGGACGACAGGCTGGCCGCGCTGCGGGCGGAGGTCGCGGGCCGCAAGGCGATCGTCCGCGTGGACCGCACCGAGCTGTCGAAGAACATCCTGCGCGGGCTGCTGGCCTACCGGGAGCTGCTCGTCACGCACCCCGAATGGCGGGAGCGGGTGGTGCACCTGGCCTCCGCGTACCCCTCCCGGCAGGACCTGGCGGTGTACCGGGCGTACACGGACTCGGTGCGGGAGCTGGCGGCGGGGATCAACGAGGAGTTCGGGACGGCGGACTGGCAGCCGGTGCTGGTGTCGGTCGAGGACGACTTCGCGCGCTCGCTGGCGGCGTACCGGATGGCGGACGTGGCGCTCGTGAACCCGGTGCGGGACGGGATGAACCTGGTCGCGAAGGAGATCCCGGTGGTCTCGCAGGACGGCTGCGCGCTGGTGCTGTCGACCGGGGCGGGGGCGCACGAGGAGCTGAAGGGCGACGCGATCACGGTGAACCCGTACGACGTCACCGCGACGGCCGAGGCCCTCCACGAGGCGCTGTCCATGCCCCGGGAGGAGCGGGCGGAGCGGACGAAGCGGCTGGCCGCGGCGGCCACGGCGCTGCCCCCGGCGGCCTGGTTCGAAGCTCAGCTGGAGGCGCTGGCCGGGGCCTGAGCGGGGGCGCTCGTGCTCGCGGGCCGCAGGCCCGGGAGGCACAGGGCGAGGGCGCCGAGGAGGAACCCGTAGCAGGAGACCAGGCCGTGGCCGTTGGCCTGGGCGAACCAGAGGACGAGGCCGAGGACGGGCACCCCGGCGGCGAGCAGCAACTCCTTGGTGTTGCCGGCCGCGGGGTTCCCGGCGGCCTCGGCGGCGCGGCGCGAGCGCAGGGCTCGGAGCAGGAGGGCGGCGGCGAGGGTGGCCCCGAGGAAGTAGGTGGCGCCGGAGCTCCCGGCGAAGTTCCGGGGGTCGGCGGCGTGGTGGCCGCCCGCGCCGAGCAGGGCGTCGAGGTGCTCCGGCAGGAGGATCCCGGCGAGGAACAGGGCCAGGGTGCGGGGCGCGCCCCAGAACCAGTCGGCCAGCGCGGCGACGGCGGCGAGGGTGGCGATGTTCCAGGCGCCGCCGAGGAGGCCGCCGTTCTGCATGAAGACGGCGGTGACCACGCGCCACCAGCCGCTCCGGGCGGGGTCGTCGTCGAGGGCGTCCATGGCCCCTGACCAGCACAGCTGCGTGACGACCCCGGCGAGGGCGAGGCCGGTCAGAGCCAGTGCCGCCCAGGGGATGCGGCGCCCGCGCAGGGTGTCCCGGCCGAGGAGGTCGAGGCCCCCGTTGAACATCATCACCATCAATGCCGCCGTGGTCGCGTTGAACACGATCGCGCCCATCGCCGCCACCCCCCTCCGGTCGTCGTGGGATGACGGTAGCGCTCCGGACCGACAGTTTCAAACAGTGTTAGAAAATGGGCGTAGGCTGTCCCCGTGAAGCTGACGAAGGAACGCATCATCGACGCGGGCATGGCGGAGTTCGCCGAGTCCGGCTACCACGGCCTGTCCATGCGCCGCGTGGCCCAGCGGCTCGACGCGAAAGCGGGCAGCCTCTACTACCACGTGCCCAGCAAGGGCGTCCTGGTCCGGCTGATGGCGGACCGGGTGGCGCGGCAGGCCTACGACGCCGGCACGGCCGCCCTGGCCGCACTGGATCCCGGCGCGGGCTGGCGGGAACGGGTGGAGGTCCAGGCCCTCACGCTGCGCGACGGCATCCGGCGCCACGCCGGGGGCGCGGTGATGTTCGCCGACAGCCCCAAGGTGCTCAGCACCGGGGCGCTGTCCGTGATGGAGCGGCTGCTGGAGACCCTGCGTGCGGCCGGCGTGCCGGAGGCGGACTGCGCGGTGGGGGCCGACGCGCTGCTCAGCCACCTCACGGGCTTCGTGCTCCAGGAGCAGAGCGAGTCCCCCGAGGCGCCCGTCGGGCCCGAGGACGTCGCCGCAGTGCTGGAACGCTTCCCGCTGACGGTGGCCGCCGCATCGGCCCACGGGGAGGACGAGAAGTTCCTGCTCAGCGTGCGCCTGATCTGCGCCGGCCTCGCGACGCTGATCCCCTGATCCGTCGCGAAGCCCACGCAGATCAGGCGGGTCAGCCGGTGCGCAGGGCCCCGGCGAGGGTCGCGAGGAAGGCCGTCACGGCGGCCGGGCCCGGGAGGACGAGGTCGGCGCGGGCGGCGAGTTCCGGGACCTCCGCCGAGCCGCTGCACACCAGCAGCCCCGGCAGGCCCTCGGCCCGGCGCTTCTCGACCGCCGAGAACGCCGCGAGGTCCCCGAGGTCGTCCCCGGCGTACAGCACGGCCCCGGCCCGCCGCTCCTCCAGGAACTCCGTCAGGGCGACGCCCTTGTCCATGCCCGGCGGCCGCAGCTCCAGCACGGCCCGGCCTGGCTCGACCATCAGCCCGTGGCGGGCGGCGAGCTCCGCGAGGGGTTCCCGCAGGGCGCCGAACGCCGCCTCCGGGTCCTCGGCCCGCCGGGTGTGCACGGCCAGCGCGCGGCCCTTCTCCTCGATCCAGGTCCCGCGCCACGCGCCGATGGCGTCGAGGAAGCCCGGCAGCTCGGCCCGTACGGCGGCCACTCCGGGGTGTTCGGCGGGGGCGTGCACGATGCCGGTGACGGCGTCCCAGCGCTCGGCCCCGTAGTGGCCGAGGACGACGAGGTGTTCCAGACCGGGTACTCCGGCGAAGCCGCCGTAGCGGACGGCGACCCCGGCCGGGCGGCCGGTGACCACGGCGACGGCCGCGACCTGCGGGGCGAGCGCGGCGAGCGCCGGTACGGCGTCCGGGTGCGCGCGGGCCTGGTCCGGGTCGGGGACGATCTCGGCGAGGGTGCCGTCGAAGTCGAGGGCGACGACGGCGTTGCGGGGTGCGCGGAGGAGGGCTTCGAGTCCCTCGCGTCCGGCTGCGGTGGCGGGCACGGGCATCGGCAGGTCGTGCGGATGGCTCCCCATGCAGACGACCCTACCGGCGGCGCCCGGACGCGCCCACCCTTTCGCGGACAGTCACCTACCGCCGGGCCCGCTGGGCCTCGCGGATCCGCCGGAGCCGGTTGACGGTGCCCGGTGCGTGTTCGAGCGCCCGTGGATCATCCATCAAGGCGTTGAGCAGCTGGTAGTAGCGGACGGGGGTCAGGCCGAGCCCTTCCCGTATCGCCCGCTCCTTGGCGCCGGGCCCGGGCCAGGTGCGGCCTTCGTACGCGAGCACGGCGGCCTCCGTGGCCGTCAGCCGCCCGTCGTCCGTCATACGGCCAGATTAACGCCGCCCGCCGACAGCGCCCCCGCGCGGGGCGCCGGCGGCGGGCGCCGCCGGCTCAGTGGTCGCCGTCCGCCTTGCGCGCGGTCGTCGCGATGTCCTCCAGGACCTTCTCGGGCTGCCCGCCCGGCTGGACGACCTGTCCGATCTTCTGCTTGATGTCCTCGCTGACCCCGGCCCAGGACTTCTTGCCGACCGGGTAGAGGCGGGACGTCGGCAGGGCCGTCAGGAAGGTCTTCAGCTGGGCCGCCGAGCCGCCCGTGCTCGCGTCCATGGCCCGGTAGCCGCTGGTGGTGACGGGCAGCAGGTCGTACATGGACGTGAAGGCGGTCACGTTCTTCGCCGAGTACAGGTGGTCCAGGAACTTCCCGGACTCTTTCCTGTGGCCGTTCTTGAAGGCCATCACCCAGTCCGCGACGCCCATCGCGGAGTGGTCGGCGCCGTCGGTGGTCGGCATCGGGACCATGCCGAACTTCACGCCCTTGCCCGCGGCCTGCTTGAGCAGGGTGGGGTGGCCGTTGAGCATGCCCACCTCGCCGCGGGTGAAGGCGTCGAAGGCGGCCTGGCGGTCCAGCTTGCCCGGCTCGACCGGGCCGGTCAGGCCCTGCCCGACCATCTTGTCGCGCAGGAACTCGAAGGACTTCACGTTCTCCGGGGAGTCGATCGCGTACGCCTCCTCGTTGTCGGTGTAGCCACCGCCGCCCGCGAGCATCCACATCATCGACTCGGCCTGGGCCTCCTCGCGGCCCAGCGGCAGCGCGAAGGGGGTGGGCACGCCCGCGCCCTTGAGCTTCTTGGCGGCCGCCTCCAGGTCCGCCCAGCTCTTGGGCTGCCAGGGGGTCGAGCCGTCCTTGGGTATCACTCCGGCGTCGCCGAGCAGCTTGGTGTTGTAGAAGAGCAGCCGGGTGCTGGCCACGAAGGGCATCCCGTACTGGACCCGCTTGACCTTGCCCGCGTCGGCGAGCGGGGCGAGGAAGTCGGCCTCGGTGTTGACGGAGAGCAGCTCGTCGGCGGTGTAGAGCTTGCCCGCCTCGGCGTAGTCGGCGTAGGCGCCGATCTGCGCGATGTCGGGGGCCTTGCCCGCCTTGACCATCGCGGCGACCTTGGCGTCGACCTCCGACCAGGAGTAGACGCTGACCTCGACGTGCACGCCGGGGTTGTCCTTCTCGAAGGAGGAGGCGAGGCCCTTCCAGTAGGTCGCGGAGGAGTTCTGCGGATTGTCGCCGTAGTCGGCCGCCACGACCCGCAGGGTCACCTCGTTGTCCCCGCTGAGACCCGACACGGTTCCACAGCCCGTCAGCGTCGCCGTCAGGCACAGTGCGGCCCCGGTAGCGGCCAGGCTCAGGTAACGGCCCTTCACGGTTCTCGATCCACCCCTTTTTGTACGTACGATTCGACGTAAGGTCTACACCACTTTGACGGCTCCTCCACATCCGGAACGGCGTGGCGCCCGGACTGTGTCCGGACCGTATCCGGACCAAGGTCCCGAATTTGTATGGCAGCTCAACAATCCCCTCCAATGGACTAGACCTTTCCCTCCCGAGCACGCGAGACTGTCTCCTGTGAAACCCGTGAAACACGTCATCGCCCTCGATGTGGGCGGCACCGGGATGAAGGCCGCCCTCATCGCCCGGGACGGCAACCTGCTCCACGAGGCGCGCCGCGCCACCGGCCGCGAGCGGGGCCCCGAAGCCGTCGTCGAGACGATCCTGGACTTCGCCGACGAGCTGCTGCGCCTGGGCCCCGAACGCTTCGGCACGACCGCCTCCGCCGCCGGAGTGGCCGTCCCCGGCATCGTCGACGCCGAACGGGGCATCGCCGTCTACGCCGCCAACCTCGGCTGGCGCGACGTCCCGCTGCGCGCGCTCCTCGGCGCCCACCTGGGCGGCATCCCCGTCGCCCTCGGGCACGACGTCCGCACCGGCGGGCTCGCCGAGGGCCGCATCGGCGCCGGCCGGGGCACCGACCGCTTCCTGTTCGTCCCGCTCGGCACCGGCATCGCCGGTGCCATCGGCATCGCCGGCCGCATCGAGGCCGGCGCGCACGGCTACGCGGGCGAGATCGGCCACATCGTGGTCCGTCCCGGCGGTCCCGCCTGCGGCTGCGGCCAGCACGGCTGCCTGGAGACCCTGGCCTCCGCCTCCGCCGTCTCCCGCGCCTGGGCCGTCGCCTCCGGCGACCCGTCGGCCGACGCGGCCGACTGCGCCAAGGCCGTCGAGTCCGGCGACGCGCGCGCCCGCGAGGTCTGGCTCACCGCGATCGGCGCCCTCGCCGACGGGCTGGTCACCGCGATCACCCTGCTGGACCCGAGCACGCTGATCATCGGTGGCGGGCTGGCCGAGGCGGGGGAAACCTTGTTCACACCACTTCGGACGGCCGTCGAGGAGCGCGTGACGTTCCAGCGGCTGCCCGAGATCGTTCCGGCGGCCCTCGGGGACACCGCCGGATGCCTGGGCGCAGGGCTGCTCGCCTGGGACCTACTCGCCACGGAGGTACCTGCCTGATGTCCGGAAGCGCACACAGCACCGTTCTCTCCGGCGCCAGGGTGGTGCTGCCCACCGGGACCGTCGCGGGAGGCCGGGTCATCGTCGAGCGCGACCGCATCGCGGGCAGCGCCCACGAGGGCGCCGAGATCGTCGACCTGTCCGGGCACTGGATCGTCCCCGGCTTCGTGGACATGCACAACCACGGCGGCGGCGGCGCCTCCTTCACCTCCGGCACCGCCGAGGAGGTCCTGCGGGGCGTGGGCACCCACCGCGAGCACGGCACCACCACCCTCGTCGCCTCCACCGTCACCGGCGACCTGGACGAACTGGCCCGGCGCGCCGCGCTGCTCGCCGAGCTCACCCAGCAGGGCGAGATCGCCGGCGTCCACTTCGAGGGCCCCTTCATCAACCCCTGCCGCAAGGGCGCGCACAAGGCGGACCTGCTCCGCGACCCCGACCCGGCCGAGGTCCGCAAGCTGGTCGACGCCGCGCACGGCACCGCCCGGATGTTCACCCTCGCCACCGAACTGCCGGGCGGACTGGACTCCGTACGACTGCTGGCCGAGCACGGGGTCATCGCCGCGATCGGCCACACGGACTCCACGTACGACCAGACCCGCCAGGCCATCGACGCCGGCGCGACCGTCGCCACCCACCTCTACAACGCGATGCCCGGCCTGGAACACCGCGCCCCCGGGCCGATCGCCGCCCTGCTGGAGGACGAGCGGGTCACCGTCGAGCTGATCAACGACGGCACCCACCTGCACCCGGCGATGCTGGAGCTGGCCTTCCACCACGCCGGCGCCCACCGCGTGGCACTGATCACCGACGCCATGGACGCGGCCGGCTTCGGCGACGGCACCTACCACCTCGGACCGCTGGAGGTCGAGGTCAAGGACGGCGTCGCCCGCCTCGTGGAGGGCGGCTCCATCGCGGGCTCCACCCTGACCCTGGACACCGCCTTCAAACGGTCGGTGACGGTCGACCGGCTGCCCGTCGAATCCGTGGTCCAGGCGATCTCGGCCAACCCGGCGAAGCTCCTCGGCCTCTACGACGAGGTCGGCTCGCTGGAACCGGGCAAGTACGCCGACCTGGTCGTCCTCGACTCCGCGTTCGACCTCAAGGGCGTCATGCGGCGCGGCGAATGGATCGTCAGCCCGCTGTCCTGAGCGGCCTTCCGGCGCTACGGAGCGGGGCGGCGGGCCCTCGGGACTGGGCCCGCCGCCCGGTATTTGGCATGATCCCGGCATTCACCGAGACCGGGGCTGGCCATGATCCTCACCGTGACGCTCAACACCGCACTCGACGTCACCCACCGGGTGCCGCGACTGCTCCCGCACGCCTCCCACCGGGTCACCGGCGTCGCCGAACGCCCGGGCGGCAAGGGCCTGAACGTGGCCCGCGTGCTCGGCGCGCTCGGCCACCCGGTGACGGCCACGGGCTTCGCGGGCGGACCGGCCGGCACGCTCGTACGCGAACTGCTCGCCGACTGCCCCGGGGTCACCGACGCCCTCGTCCCCTGCTCGGGCACCACCCGGCGCACCCTGGCCGTCGTCGACGAAACCACCGGCGACACCACGCAGTTCAACGAACCCGGCCCGCAGATCACCGCCGGGGAATGGTCCGCCTTCCTGGCCCGCTACACCGAACTCGCCACCGGGGCACGCGCGGTGGCCCTGTGCGGCAGCCTGCCCCCGGGCGTCCCGGTCGGCGCCTACGCGACCCTCGTACGCACGGCCCGCACGGCCGGCGTCCCCGTCCTCCTGGACACCAGCGGCGAGGCCCTGCGCCGCGGCGTCGCCGCCCGGCCGGAGATCATCAAGCCGAACTCCGCCGAACTGGCGGAGCTGACCGGCTCCCGCGAGCCGCTCCCCGCCACCCGCGACGCCCGCCGCCGGGGCGCCCACGCGGTGGTCACCTCCCTGGGCCCCGGAGGACTCCTCGCCGCCACCCCCGAGGGCACGTGGCAGGCGGCCCCGCCCCGCCCCCTGTCCGGCAATCCCACCGGCGCGGGCGACTCCGCGGTGGCGGGCCTGCTCTCCGCCCTCACGGAGGGCCTGGACTGGCCCGCCCGGCTCACCCGCGCGGTGGCCCTCTCGGCGGCAACGGTCCACGCCCCGGTGGCGGGAGAGTTCGACCCCCGCACCTACGAGCAGGTACGGGGGTCGGTGAAGGTCACGCCGCTCTAGCCACGGCCGGTGCGGATCAGCCCTGTTCCAGCCAGAGCTGGTCGATGTTGATCTCGCACTGGTTGCCCGCCTCGCACGAGATCTTGACGGTGTTGGTGCCCTTCTTCAGGTCCACCAGCGAGTAGGTGTTCGTCCAGCCCTTGTCCCACTCGCCCGGCTTGGCGAGGGAGAAGTTCTTCATGTTTATCGGGCGGGTCTGCTTCTCGCCGTTGACGGTGAGCGTGGTGCTGGCGTCCTTGCCGGGCACGCCGTAGGTCATCTTCAGCTTGTAGCTCCCCGCCTTGGGGAGGTCGAGGGTCCAGGTCACGGCGGCGCCCGCCTGGTTGAAGTTGCCGACGTACTGGCCGCCCGCGCTCTTCGCGCCCGGCACCGCGGTCATCAGCGTGGCACCGCCCGTCAGGGCCATGCCGGCACCGGACGCGTCCGCCTTCGGCAGCGGGGTCGCGGAGGGCTCCGGGGAACTGCTCGGCTCCGCGGAACCCTGGGGCGGCTGGGGCCCGGCCGACTGCTGGTTCTGCTGGTTCCCCTGCTTCTTGTCGGCCTTGTCCTCGCCCTTCTTGCCGAAGATCACCGCCGCACCGATGCCGACCGCGACCGCCGCAACCACCGCCACCGCGGCGATCAGCAGGCCCTTGCGGCTGGAGCCGCCGCCCCCGCCGTGGCCGCCACGGCCGCCGGGGAGGGGAACCTGCTGGGTGGGCTGCTGCTGCGCCGGAACGCCGTAGCCGCCCGCCTGGAGCGCCTCGGGAGCCTGGTACTGGGCCTGGTAGGCCGGGGCCTGCTGCTGCGGCGGGACCGCGCCGCGCTGGCCGCCGTACGTCCGCTCGCCGACCGTGCGCACCTGGTTGTACGAGGTACGGGGGACGCCGGGCTGCGCGCCGGGCGGGCCACCGACCGCGGGGCCGGGGTAGCCGTATCCGCCGCCCTGACCGGGTGGGGTGGCTCCGGCGGCCTGGCCGTCCGCGTAGAGGTAGCCGAACGGATCGTCGTCCTCGGGCTGGTTCGCCCCACCGTGCGGGCCGTTGTGCGCGGGCGTCGTCATCGCAGGTCACTCCTTTCGACCCACGGGAGCCTACCCCGAACACGTGCGCCCACGAGCGGCCGATCAGGTTACCCGGCCCGCCGGTGTGCCTTGGAACGGGACCTTTTCTCGATGTACATCCGCTGGTCGGCGGAGCGCAGCACCTCGTCCGCCGACATCCCGCAGCCGGCCCAGCCGATCCCGAAACTCGCCCCCACGCGGACCGCCCGGCCGTCCACCCGGATCGGCGGGATGATCGCGTTGCGCAGCCGTACGGCGAGGTCGGCGGCGTCGGCGGCGCCCAGACCGTCGGCGAGGACGACGAACTCGTCACCACCGAGCCGGGCGACGGTGTCACCGTCCCTGACGCACGTCGTCAGCCGCCGGGCGACCTCGATCAGGACCGCGTCGCCCGTGTGGTGACCGAACCGGTCGTTGATGGACTTGAAGCCGTCGAGGTCACAGAAGAGGACGGCGAGCCCCTTCGTCCCGTCGTCGACGTCCGTGGCGGGCGCCACGATGTGGACGTGGTGGTCGTACGGGCCGTCCGCGTGGGGCGTGAAGGCGCCGGAGAACTCGAAGGGGTCCGTCCCCGGCGGCGCCCCGGAGCCGGGTACGGGCCCGGCCCCCGCCCCGACGCCCGGGGCCGGGAAACCGTAGTCCGAGCCGTCGTGCCCGTCGGGGCGAAACCCGTGCTCCCCCGCACCACCCGCCTCGGGGCGCGTCTCGAAGGCCGCGTCGAGCGCCTCCACGGCGGTGGCCAGCACCGACTGGGGCCGCCGGCACAGCCGGGCCCCGAGCCGGGAGCGCAGCTCGGCGCTGTTGGGCAGGCCGGTGAGGGAGTCGTGACTGGCACGGTGCGCGAGCTGGAGCTCGTGCCGTTTGCGCTCCTCGATGTCCTCGACGTGCGTGAGCAGGAAACGGGGGCCGTCGGCGGCGTCCGCGACCACGGAGTTGCGCAGCGAGACCCACACGTACGTGCCGTCGCGCCGCCCGAGGCGCAGCTCGGCGCGGCCCCCCTCGGCGGAGGTGCGCAGCAGGGTGCCGATGTCCTCGGGGTGCACGAGGTCGGAGAAGGAGTAGCGGCGCAGGACGGAGGCGGGCCGGCCGAGCAGGCGGCACAGGGCGTCATTGGTGCGCAGCAGCCGGCCGTGCTGGTCGCCGCCCATCTCGGCGATGGCCATGCCGCTGGGCGCGTACTCGAAGGCCTGGCGGAACGACTCTTCGCTGGCGCGCAGCGCCTGCTGCTCGCGTTCCAGCCGGACCAGGGCCCGCTGCATGTTCGCCCGCAGCCGTGCGTTGCTGATCGCAATCGCCGCTTGGAAGGCGTACATCTGGAGCGCTTCGCGCCCCCATGCGCCGGGGCGGCGCCCGTTGCGCGGCCTGTCCACCGAGATGACACCCAGAAGTTCCCCGCCGGTCGCATACATCGGGGCGTACAGCCGGTCCTCGGGGTGCCACTCGTCCTCGAAGCGCGGATCGGGGCCGTCCGTGTGCCACTGGGGGACGTCGTCCTCGATCAGGACCCAGCCCTCGGTGTGCGGGATGAAGCGCAGCCCGTCCCAGTCCTCGCCCATGGCCAGGCGGCGCTCCCAGGAGGGGCGGGAACCGACGCGGCCGGTGATCAGGGCCTCCGCGGCGGGGTCGCCGGCGAACGCGGCGACGACGAGATCCCCGTCAGGGCGTACGAGATTGACACAGGCGAGCTCGTAGCCGAGGCCGCGCACGATGCCGTCCACGACGGTCTGCAGAGTGTCCGCCAGGCTGCGGGCCGTGTTGAGTTCGGCCACCACCTGGTGCAGCTGCCGCAGGGTCGCAAGACGGACGTACGGCTCCGACTCGGTCTCCATTGCTCGCTCTCCCCGAGACCTCGACAGCAACTCCAGGTTTGTCATCGGCGTTTCGTTGCGGTGTCCCGTCCACTGAATCACAGTGAGCTGTGCGGCAGGTACACAGGGTCAACAAATCTTGCCCTCTGTGACTCAAGTCACATGAGATGAATAACCGCGCACTCTGGGCACGTTGGGGAGTGGGAGCGCTCCCGCTCCTTTTCGTGAGCAAACGATACGCCCGGGCCTAGGCCATGGGGCGGGGACGCGGCTCGGACCACCGCCCGATGTGCGCCGCACGGCGGCGGGACTAGCGTTCGGGTCGTGCCGAAGACGACCCTTGTGACCGCGCCCGTGCCGACCCCGCTGACGCGGGTCGCCCCCGAACCGTCCGCCACCCCTCATCCTGAGGGAGTGAGCAACGACGAGTTCCGGGCGGCCATGTCCCGGCTGGCGGCGGGCGTGTGCCTGATCACCGCGCACGAGCCCCCTTCGACCGCCGACGGGCCGCGCGGCGAGGACGTCGGCATGACCGCCACCGCGTTCATGTCGGTCTCCCTGGACCCGCCGCTGGTGCTCGTGAGCCTGCGCGAGGGGTCCCGGATGGACGACCTGCTGGCGGAGCAGCCGCTGTGGGCGGTGTCCGTCCTCGCGGACGGGCAGCTCCAGGTGGCGGGGCGCTTCGCCATGAAGAACCGGATCAGCGACCGGCTGCTGTTCGAGGGCCTGCCCGCGGTACGGGGGGCGATCAGCGGGGCGCCGCTGCTGTCGGGGGCGCTGGCCACGCTGGAGTGCCGTACGGAGTCCCGCGTCGAGGCGGGCGACCACACCCTGGTCATCGGCCGCGTCCTCAGCGCCGCCGTGCCGACCCCGGACGCACCGCCGCTGGCGTACTTCC
The DNA here is from genome assembly GCF_041862025.1 of Streptomyces sp. AB3(2024). Classification (NCBI taxonomy): domain Bacteria; kingdom Bacillati; phylum Actinomycetota; class Actinomycetes; order Kitasatosporales; family Streptomycetaceae; genus Streptomyces; species Streptomyces sp. AB3(2024). Next base: position 96,288 of record NZ_JBGWAB010000007.1, on the reverse strand, counting down.
GGGGGCGCTACCGCCACTTGGCGCCTTAGCCCTGGCCGGGCGGGGCCGGGGGGCCGGGGGGGCACCTCCCAGCGGTAGCTGGGGGAGTTTGAGGCGCGGGGGCCCGGTTACCAGTCGCGGCTCGTGCGGCCCCGCTTCGTTTCGCCGCGGGCCTTCTTCTCCCGCAGGCGCCGCTCGTTGATCCCCCGGGGGATCTTCGTGGCGCGGCGCGCCTTGGGCGGTGGGGCCGTGGCCTCCGCCAGGAGCGAGGCCAGCCGGACCAGGGCCATCTCCCGGTTGCGGAACTGCGAGCGGTGCTCGGAGGCCCGTACCGTCACCACCCCGTCCACCAGCCGGGACGCGAGCCGCTCCAGCGCCCGTTCCTTCCACACCTCCGGCAGCGCCTTGGTCGCCGCCACGTCGAAGAGCAGCTCCACCCGCGAGTCCGAGGTGTTCACGTGCTGGCCGCCCGGCCCGGAGGAACGCGAGAAGCGCCAGGCGAGCTCCGCCTCGGGGAGCACGACCGAACCGCGGATGACATAGGGACCAGGCATGCCCCTATGATCGGCCCCCGCCGCGGCCCCCGTCACCCCGATTTCGGGGCGCCCCGGGCGGTTCGGAACCTACCGGACCCCTCACGGCGTTATGAAGGACAGCAGTACCGTGGCCACGACCACTGAGCGCGGTCATGTGACGAGGAAGGGACACCAGTCAAAATGGCAGTAAGCCTGTCCAAGGGCGGCAACGTTTCGCTCACGAAGGAGGCCCCCGGCCTCAGCGCCGTCACGGTCGGCCTCGGCTGGGACGTCCGTACGACGACCGGTGTCGACTTCGACCTGGACGCCTCGGCCATCGCGGTCAACGTGACCGGCAAGGTCGTCTCCGACGGTCACTTCGTGTTCTTCAACAACAAGTCCACCCCGGACCAGACCATCGTGCACACCGGCGACAACCGCACCGGTGAGGGCTCGGGCGACGACGAGTCCATCAACGTCAACCTCGCCGGCCTGCCCGCCGACGTGGACAAGATCGTCTTTCCGGTCTCGATCTACGACGCCGAGTCCCGCAGCCAGAACTTCGGCCAGGTCCGCAACGCCTACATCCGCGTCGTGAACCAGGCCGGCGGCGCCGAGATCGCCCGCTACGACCTCTCCGAGGACGCCGCCACCGAGACCGCCATGGTCTTCGGCGAGCTCTACCGCAACGGTGCCGAGTGGAAGTTCCGCGCGGTCGGCCAGGGCTACGCCTCCGGCCTCACCGGCATCGCCCAGGACTTCGGCGTCAACGTCTGATCCGCGCCCGGTCTGCCGAACCCCCCTGCCCCGGGACCGGGCAGGGGGTTTCGCTACCGTTCGACGGGTGATCCTGCAACCGCTCGTGCCCGTGGACGGCGCCCTGCCGGGCCCGGTCCTCACCGAGATCGCCACGCTCTACGCGACGAACCGCGCGTTCTTCGAACTGAGCGGCGACTTCCCGGACCCCGCCCGCATCACCGTCGAGCAGGTCGCCGCCGCGCTCGCCGACGAACTCGCCACCGACAGCGCCGAGGTGCTCCTGGCCCGCTCCGCGGGCCGGCTCGTCGGCCTCGTCGTCACCCTCGCCCACCACCCCGACCCGGCCTCCGGGGACCCGGACCCGTGGATCGGCCTGCTCCTCATCGACTCCACCGCGCACCGCGAGGGCCACGGCCGCACGGTGGCCGGCCTGGTCGAGGACCGCTTCCGCAGCGCCGGGCGCGCGGGCGTACGGATCGCCGTACTGGAGGACAACGCGGCCGGCCTCGCCTTCTGGCAGGCCCAGGGCTACACCGTCCTGCGCCGCGCCAAGGACCGCGAACGGGGGCGCCCGTGCCGGGTGATGCGCAAGGAACTCTGAGGTCCTAGGGGGCGGTGGGACGGTCCTGACCGTAGAGCCAGACGTCCCACACCTTCTTCAGGTCGTGGCCCGTGCGCCGCTGCGCGTACGCCGTGAAGTCGGCCGTGCTCGCGTTCCCGTGCCGGTGGTCGGCGGCCCAGCCGCGCAGCAGGTCGAAGAACGCGGGGTCGCCGACCTCCTGGCGGATCCGTTGGAGCACCATCGCGCCCCGGTAGTACACCGGATCGTCGGAGATGTGCTCCGGTCCGGGCGGGGAGCCCGGTGGGAAGGCCGCCCAGTCGCCGTCCGCGTGCGGGTCGACCGAGGTGTCGCCGGCCAGGAAGGCGTCGAAGCGCCGCTGCGCGCTCACCCCGCCGTGCTCCTCCGACCACAGCCACTCCGCGTAGGTGGCGAAGCCCTCGTTGAGCCACATGTCCTTCCAGGACTTCGGTGACACCGAGTCCCCGAACCACTGGTGCGCCAGCTCGTGCAGGACCAGTCCCTCGTCGGGAGCGCCCGAGTAGACCGGCTTGGTCTGCGTCTCCAGCGCGTAGGTGAGGGTCTGCGCCGGCATCACGATCGAACCGACGCTGCCGAAGGGGTAGGGACCGAACTTCGCGGTCCCCCAGTCCACGATCTGCGGCAGCCGGGCCAGCGCGGCCTCGCTGCCCGCCGCCTCGCCGGGCGCGACCGCGTCGTAGACCGGGACGCCCGAGGGGGTCCGGCCCGCCGTCACCTTGAACCGGCCGATGGCGACGGTCGCGAGGTAGCTCGCCATCGGCTCGGGGCTGTGCCACGCGAACTCGGTCTGTCCGTCCGCCACTTCCTTGCGGGAGCGCAGCTCGCCGTTGGACACGGCCTCGTAGCCGTGCGGGACGGTGACGGTGATGTCGTACGTGGCCTTGTCGCTGGGGTGGTGGTTGCCGGGGAACCAGCCCATCGACCCCACGGGCTCACCGACCGCCACGGCGCCGTCCTGGCCCGCGATCCAGCCCTCCTTGGAGCCGTCCGGGTCGACCACGGGCTTGGGGCGGCCGCCGTAGTCGATCTCCGTACGGAAGACCTCGCCCTTCTTCAGGTCCTTGGCCGGGCGGACCGTCAGCTCGTTGCCGGTCCGGTTGTAACGGGCGCCGGTGCCCTGGACGTCCACGCTCTCGACCTTGAGGCCGCTCAGGTCCAGGTTGAAGGAGCTGAGGCCCTGTTCGGCGCGGGCGGTGATGACGGCGGTGGCGTGCAGCAGGCCGTCGGCGGGGTCGTAGGCGAGGTCGAGGTCGTAGTGCTCGACCTGGTAGCCGCCGTTGCCGGCGCGGGGGAAGTACGGGTCGCGCAGCCCGGACGCGCCGGGCCGCCCCTGCACGGTGGCGCCCGTACATCCCGTGGCCAGGACGGCCAGGGAGAGCAGGGCGGCGAGTGCGGGGGCGGCGAGGCGGGTGAGGCCGGTGCGGCGGGCGAGGCCGGTGCGGCGGGCGAGGCCGGTGCGGCGGGCGAGGCCGGTGCGGCCGGGGAGCGCGGGGTGTTCCACGGGTTCGATCCTAAGCCGGTGCCCCGGACGGGGGGCGGGGCCGCGGTCGGGCGCCGACGGAGCCACCCGGTCGCTGATCCCTACTTCTCGCCGAGGGCGTCGGCGCCGGCCTTGGCGAACTTCTCGTCCAGGTCGCCGCTCGGGGCGCCGGCCACGCCGATGCCGGCGACCGGGGCGCCCTTGGCCTGCACCGGGGTGCCACCGGCGAGGAAGAGGGTGCCGGGGATGTCCTTCAGGTTCGGGGTCTGCGCGAGGCGGCCCGCGAGCACCGAGGTCGGGGCGTTCCAGGACACGGCGGTGAAGGCCTTGCGCTGCGCCGACTCGTACGACTGCGGGCCCGCGCCGTCGCCGCGCAGGGTGACGATGGTGTTGCCGTTGCGGTCCACCACCGCGACCGTCACCTTCTGGTTCTCCTTCTCCGCCGCGTGGAGCGCGGCCTGGGCGGCGCGGGTGGCGGCATCGACGGTGAGGTGGGTGGAGGTGGTGAAGTTCCGGTCGTCGTCCTTCTTGGCCGCGGCCTGGACGGGGGCGGGGGTGGCGCTCGCGCTGACGGCGCCGAAGGTCCCGGCGCCGAGGGCGACGGCGAGGGCGGTACCGGTGAGGACGCGGGTGCGGGTGTTCATGGCTGCTGCTCCTGGTGGTCATCGGCTCGACTGGCTGCTCCAAGCCTCCGCCGGAACCACCCCCGCTTCCGTCCCCGTACCGGCTCGCGGCAACGAGCGCACCGGTTGACGCGGGGGTCATCCGATCGGTCGATGCGGGGGCCCTGGCCGGGCGGTTCTCCTGGGGGGCGGGGTCGCGGTTGCCGGGGTCGGGGCCGGGGCGGGGTGCCGTCCGGGACTGCACCCCGCCCCGTCCCCGCCCCCGGCCCCGCCAGGGCGACGTCACAATGGATACCGCCCTTCCAGCACCAGGAGCCCCACCGTGCGCAACCCCCCGCGGCCGCACCCCACCACCTCCGACGACACCCGCGGCCTGGCCACCGTCATGCACGCGGCGTTCTTCCTGCTCCTCGGCGCCTCGGTGGCCCGCTTCCTGCTCCGGCACCCCGGCGAACCCCGTACCCCCTGGGTCATCGCCCTCAGCATCGCGCTGGCCCTGCTCTACGTCCTCGGGCCCGCCGTCGGCGCCACCCGTACGCTGCCCGCCGCCGCGCCCCCGACCCCCCTGCGCCACCGGCTGTGGCTCGGGCTGGTGGTGGCCACCTGGGTCGTGCTCGTCGTCCTCGCGCCGAGCTTCGCCTGGTGCGCCGTCCCCCTCTTCTTCACCGCCCTGCGCACCCTGCCCCCGCGCGCCGCCGTGGTCCTCGTGGCCCTGCTCACCGTCTTCGTCGTAGCGGCCCAGCTCAAGCTGTCCACCGCCTTCGACCCGAACCTCCTGGTCGCCCCGCCCGCCGTCGCCGCCCTCGCCACGGCCGTCTTCGTCCACATGGAGCGCCAGGCGCAGGAGCAGCGCGCGCTGATCGACGACCTGATCCGGACCCGCCGGGAGCTCGCCGCCACCGAGCGCCGCGAGGGCACCCTGGCCGAGCGGCAGCGGCTGTCGATGGAGATCCACGACACCCTGGCCCAGCACCTGTCCAGCCAGCAGATGCTGCTCCAGGCGGCGGACCGCACCTGGGAGAGCGACCCGGGCACCGCCCGCGCGCACGTCCGTACCGCCACGGACATCACCGCGCGCGGCCTGGCCGAGGCGCGCAGGCTCGTCCACGACCTGGCTCCGCCCGAGCTGGAGAACGGCGCCGGCCTGGCCGAGGCGCTGCGCGCGCTGGACGCGGGCCCGGGCGTCGAGGTCCGCTTCCACCTGGAGGGTGCCCCGGTGCCGCTCCCGGACCGCGCCGAATCGGCCCTCCTGCGCATCGCTCAGGGGGCCCTGGCCAACGTCCGCGAGCACTCGGGGGCCCGTACGGCCGCCCTGACCCTGAGCTTCCTCGGCGACCAGGTCGTCCTGGACATCGCGGACGACGGCGCCGGCTTCGCCGAAGCCCGTTCGGCCTCCTCCGGCCGCGGGCACGGCCTCCCGGCGATGCGCGCCCGGGTGCGCCAGCTGGGCGGAACCCTGACGATCGAATCCACCCCGGGCGAGGGCACCGTCCTCTCGGCCGTGATCCCCCTGGAGCCCACCCGATGACGACGATCCTGCTCTGCGACGACCACGTGGTGGTCCGGGCCGGCCTGCTCGCCCTGCTGGGCAGCGAGCCGGACATCGAGGTGCTGGGTGAGGCCGGCAGCGGTGAGGAGGCGGTCGCGCTGGCCGCGAAGCTCCGCCCCGACGTGGTCCTGATGGACCTCCAGCTGGGCGAGGGCATCGACGGGGTCGAGGCCACCCGTCGCATCACCGCCCTGCCGGAGCCGCCGCACGTGCTGGTCCTGACCACGTACGACACGGACGCGGACATCACCCGGGCCATCGGAGCGGGCGCAACGGGCTATCTCCTCAAGGCGGAACGCCCCGAGGAACTGTTCGCCGCCATCCACTCGGCGGCGGCGGGCCGCACCACCCTGTCCGCGCCCGTCGCCAGCCGCGTCATGGCCCACATGCGGGGCACCCGCCCGACGCTCACCGACCGCGAACTGGACATCCTGGGCCAGCTCGCCCGCGGCCTCGGCAACCGGGACATCGCCCGCACCCTGTTCATCAGCGAAGCGACGGTCAAGACCCACCTGGGCCGCATCTACGACAAGCTCGGCGTCGACACCCGCGCGGGCGCGGTCTCGGTGGCCAAGGAACAGCGCCTCCTCCCGTCCTGACGGGATCCGGACACCCGGGCCCGGTCTTCGGACAACCCGGCCCGGTTTTCCGTCGCGGACCTGCCGGACCGGCTCCCCCCGATGGCACGCTCACTCGCGCCACCCCCACCCGCGAAGGAGTTCCCGTGCCCCACCCCACGCCCTCCCGCCGCGCCCGCCTCGCCACCGCCGTCCTCCTCGGCGCCGCCCTCGCCCTCACCACCGGCACGGCGACGGCGAACACCACGCCCACGACACCCACCGGTACCGCTACGGGCACCGGCACCGGCACCGGCACCGGCCAGTACTCCGGCACCGCCGCCCGCACCGCCACCATCCGGTCGGCCGTCGAGCTCTACGGCGCCGCCGCCCCCGAGGTCGCCCGCGTCGCCGCCGCCTGGAAGGCCGTCAACGTCGGCTGACCCCGGCCCACGGCGCCGGGAGGGGCCCGCCCGTGACACCATCGGGGACGTGCTCGACATCGGCTACTCCCTCTCCCGGCGCTTCCCGGACCCCCCGCAGACCGACTACCGCTCGGCGGACGTCCGGACCCTGCGGCACGACCTGTTCTGCGGCGACGTCTACCTCGCGGACACCGTCAAGGACACGGAGGTGTCCACAGCCTGGGGATGGGTGCCGGTCCTCGACTTCGCCTGGGCCCTGTGCGACATCGTCGAGCAGCTCGACGAGGACCCCCGCGGCAGCCGCTCCGCCAACCGCCAGTACGCCGAGCTCGACTTCACCGAATCCGCGGACCGGATGCTCTTCGAGCGCCGCTTCGGCTGGGTCGACATCGAGGCCGACTGGATGGACCCGGAGGAGCCCCCGCTGACCTTCAGCCACCGCCTGCTGCGCCGCGAGGCCCGCGACTTCCTCCACGACCTCATCGCGGACCTCATCGACATGCACGACGGCCTGGCCGACAACCCGATCATCTGGACCCTCCAGTCCCGCTTCCCCCGCGTCCCCGCGTAACCCCACCCGAGCAGACCGGCGGGGCCCCGGCACCCAGGACGCCCGGCGCCCGGCGCGGCCGGGCCTCGCCTACCCCTCCACCCGGAGCCCCAGCTGCGCCGCCAGGGCCGGGGCCAGGTCGAACAGCTGCGCCGGGCTGATCACCGCCCCGGACAGGGCCTCCACCCCGCGCGCGATCCCCAGCTCCGACGCCGCCCGCAGGTCCACGTCCGCCATCCGCGCCCCCGTGAAGTCCGCCCCCCGCACCACGCAGCCCCGGAACTCCACCCGCTCCATCACCGCACCCCCGAAGTCCGGCTCCACCAGCACGCACCCGTCGAAGACCACGTCCTTCAGCCGCGCCGTCCGCAGGTTGAGGTAGTCGATCTTCCCACCCCGTACGAGCACCCGCTCCAGCACCGCCCCGTGCAACTGCGCCCCGCCGAGCCGCGCCTCCACCAGCTCCACGTCCCGCAGCGACGCCCCCGCCAGGTCCGTCCCGACTCCCCGGACCCCCTCCAGCACCGAGTCCAGGATCCGCGCCTTCCCCAGCCCCGCCCCGTCCAGCGCGCACCGGCGCAGCGCGCAGTCCATGAACCGCGCCCCGACGCCCTCCTGTCCCGCCAGATCGAGGTCCGCGAACTCCAGCCCGTCGTAGTCCCCGTCCGGCTCCAGCCCACCGCCCTCCCACGGCACCAGCCCCGGCAGCCGCACCTCCGCCCACCTCGCCGCCTTGACCGTCCCGCCCGCCTTGCCCGCCTGCCCGCGCACCCGCTCGTTCCGCACCATCCCCCCATCGTGACCCACGGGACCGACAACGGAACACCCTTGACCTCAACCACGCTTCAGGTCACAGGCTGGCCGCATGGACACCATGCGCGCCATCCGACTCCACGCCTTCGGCCCCGCCGAGAACCTCTCCTACGAGACCGTCCCCCGCCCCGCCCCCGGCCCCGGCCAGGTCCGCATCGCCGTCGCCTCCGCCGGCGTCCACCTCCTCGACGTCAGCCTCCGCAAGGGCATCGAGGGGCCCCCGGCACCCCTGCCCGCGCTCCCCACCACCCCCGGCCGCGAGGTCGCCGGCACCGTCGACGCCCTCGGCCCCGGCACCGATCCCGCCTGGCTCGGCCGGACCGTCGTCGCCCACCTCGGCTTCGCCCCGGGCGGCTACGCCGAGTACGCCGTCACCGACGCCGGCCGCCTCCACCCCGTCCCCGAGGGCCTCGACACCGCCCAGGCCGTCACCATGATCGGCACCGGCCGCACCACCCTCGGCATCCTCCAGTTCGCCGACCTCGGCCCCGGCTCCACCGCTCTGATCACCGCCGCCGCCGGCGGCATCGGCACCCTGCTCGTCCAATACGCCAAAAACGTCGGCGCCACCGTCGTCGCCCTCGCCGGAGGCCCCGCCAAGACCGCCCTGGCCACCGCCAACGGCGCCGACCTCGCCGTCGACTACACCACCGACGACTGGGCCGACACCGTCCGCGCCCACCACCCCGACGGCGCCACCGTCCTCTTCGACTCCGTCGGCGGCGCCACCGCACGGACCGCCCTCGGCCTCCTCGCCCCCGGCGCCCGCCACCTCGTCCACGGCTGGTCCTCCGGCCCCCTCACCCTCACCGACGCCGAACAGGACGACCTCACCGCCCGCGGCATCACCACCCGCGGCGTCCTCGGCCCCGCCATGCTCGAAGCCGTCGGAGCCCCCGACCCCCTGCGCGTCCTGGAAACCCGCGCCCTCGAAGAAGCCGCCACCGGCCGGCTGCGCCCCGCCGTCGAGCGCTACCCGCTGGCCGAAGCCGCGGCCGCCCACCACGCCCTCGAAACCCGCGCCACCACCGGCAAGGTCGTCCTGGAGCCCTAGCGCTGTGGCCGGACCCCGCCTTCAGGCCGTCCCCCTCCGGATCCCCCGGGCCCGCTCCGCCCGCCCGGATCCGGAGGAAGCGCTCACCGCGCCCCGCCCAGCTCCGCCAGCGCCCCGCCCGTCAGCCGGTACACCGACCACTCCTCCTGCGGCCGCGCGCCCAGGGCCTCGTAGAAGGCGATCGACGGCGCGTTCCACTTCAGCACCGACCACTCCAGCCTCCCGTACCCCCGCTCCCCGCAGATCCGCGCCAACTCCCGCAGCAGCGCCTTCCCGTACCCACCCCCGCGCGCGCCCGGCCGTACGTACAGGTCCTCCAGGTAGATCCCGTGCGCCCCGAGCCACGTCGAGAAGCTCAGGAACCACACCGCGAAGCCGACGACCTCGCCCTCGTCCGTCTCCGCGACGTGCGCGAACGCCGCCGGGCGCTCCCCGAACAGGGCCTCCCGCAGCTGCGCCTCCGTCGCCCGCGCCTCGTGCGGCACCCGCTCGTACGCGGCGAGTTCGCGGATCATGGCCCGGATGACGGGCACGTCGGCGACTTCGGCCTCTCGAATCAACATGCCCGCAGCCTAGGCACGCACCCTCCGCGCCCCCACGGCCCGCACCCCCACCGGCCACCGGCCACCGGCCGCCCCGATCACCGCACGCGGTCCGCTCACCCCCAGCGCACCCCGCGCCCCAACAGCACCTCCGCCACCGCCACTTCCCGCTCCGGCAGCGCCACCTCCCCGTCCTCCACCTCCCACAGACAGTTCTGCACCACCCGCCCCAGCGTCCACGCCCGCGCCCGCTCCCGGTCCAGCCCCACCACCTCCGTCAGCAGGTCGAACCGCCACCCGACCTCCCGCGCCCGGAACCCGTTCACCAGCGCCGGCAGCAACTCGAACCCCGGATCCCCCGCCAGCGGCTTCGGGTCGATCGCCAGCCACGGCTCCCGCGCACCCGCCAGCACGTTGTCGAAGTGCAGGTCCCAGTGCAGCAACCGGTCCCCCGGCTCCCCCGCCACCTCAGCCAGCGCCGCCGCACAGTCCCGCAGCAGCCGCCGCTCCCCCGTGTCCGCCAGCCGCCCGGCCGCCTCCGGAACCCCCGCCAGCAGCCCCGCCGCGACCTCGCCCAGCCCCCGCAGCCCCTCCGGCGCCCGTACCGCCGTCAGCCGCGCCAGCAACTGCGCCACCACCGTCACCGCCGCCCGCGCGTCCCGCTCCACCAGCCCCGACAGGTGCCGCCCCGCGTCCAGCCTCTCCAGCAGCAACGTCCCCGTCGGTACGTCCCACTCCAGCAGCTCCACGCAGCCCCGCCCGCCCCACGCGCGCAGCGCGACCGGCTCCCCCGCGCTCTCCTCGTCCGGGACCAGCAGCTTCAACGCCGCCTCCGTACCGTCCGCCCGCACCACCGGCAGCACCAGGGCCGTCATCCCGTGCATCGCGGGCCCCGTCACCCGCAGCCCCCACCGCTCCAGGAACTCTGCCACCCGCCCCGGCAGCCCCGCGATGAACTCCCGTCCCGCCGCGCCGCCGTACCGCAGCTGCACCTCGACCAACTCGGCCGGAATCTCCACCATGGGCCCGACCCTACGCAGCTACACCCCCACGCCCGCGTCCTTGAGGGTCCGCGCGAACCCGGCCGCGTCGAACATCGACCCGTCCTTCGCCCCCACCGGCTTCCCGTCCAGCAGCACCGCCGGCGTCCCCTGCATCCCCGTCGCCTCGAATCCCTTCTCCGCCCCGGCGACCCACCCCGTGTGGGTCCCCTCGGCCACGGCCCGGTCGAAGGCCTCCCCGCGCAGCCCCGGCACCCGCTCGGCGATCCGCAGCAGCAGCTCGTCGGTGAACCGCCCCTTCGGCTGGCTCGCGAAGACCGCCGCGTGGTACTCGGCGAACTTCCCCGCGTCCACCGACGCCCGCAGCGCGTTCACCGCCTTCACCGAACCGCTGGCACCGCCCTGGTCGAGGAAGGAGGCCAGCAGGTACTCGATCCTCACCTGGCCCTCGTCCGCCAGCTTCAGCAGCGTCTCCCCGCCCGCCGCCTCGAACTTCGCGCACGCCCCGCACCGCGGATCCACCAGGACCTGTACGGTGCGCGGCGCGCCGGACCGCCCCACGACCACCTTCGTCCCGTCCACCGCGGCGGGCAGCGTCGCGAGCCGGTCCGCGATCGGGCTGGTCCGCACGACCGCCGAGGCCGACGACCCCGCGTCCGACCCCGCGTCGCCGCCCTCTCCGCAGCCCGCCACCGCGCCGCCCAGCAGCGCCGCCGCCGCCACCGCCGCGACGACCCGTCCCGCGCGCCCTGCCCTCCGTACGCCCAGCATCACCCGACGACACCCTCTCCATAAAAAACCTATAAACCCTAAAACCGACAAACCCCCCTCGACACCCTACGCAACGCCCCGCACCCCCACATCGGCCATCCGGCCAGCCAACGCACCCCGAAACACGACACCCCGTCCCTGGACACCCCTCGGACACCCCGTGTACCAACTCCCCCATGACGATCAACGGCGGTATCTCCTTCTGGTACGCGACCGACACCACCGCCCCCCAGCCACCCCGCGCCCCCCTCACCACCGACGCCACGGCAGACGTCGTCATCGTCGGCGGCGGCTACACCGGCCTGTGGACGGCCTACTACCTCAAGCGCGCCGCCCCCGATCTCCGCGTCACCGTCCTGGAGCAGAAGTTCTGCGGCTACGGGGCCTCCGGCCGCAACGGCGGCTGGCTCTACAACGGCATCGCCGGACGCGACCGCTACGCCGCCCTCCACGGCCACCAGGCCGCCCTGCGCCTCCAGCACGCCATGAACGACACCGTCACCGAGGTCATCGACACCGCCGCCAAGGAGGGCATCGACGCCGACGTCCACCGCGGCGGAGTCCTCGAAGTCGCCCGCACCCCCGCCCAGCTCACCCGCCTCAAGGCCTTCCACGCCGCCGAACTCGGCTTCGGCGAGAGCGACCGGGTCCTCTACGACGCCACCGACACCCGCGCCCACATCGACATCGCCGACGCCGTCGGCTCCAGCTGGACCCCGCACGGAGCCCGCATCCACCCGCTCAAGCTGGTCCGCGGCCTGGCCGCCACCTGCGAGCGCCTCGGCGTGGTCATCCACGAATCCACCCCCGTCACGGAACTCGCCCCCCGCCGGGCCGTCACCCCGTACGGCACGGTCCGCGCCCCGTACGTCCTGCGCTGCACCGAGGGGTTCACCGCCGCCCTCAAGGGCCAGAAGCGCACCTGGCTCCCGATGAACTCCTCGATGATCGCCACGGCCCCCCTCCCGCAGTCCGCCTGGGACTCCCTGGGCTGGTCGGACCGGGCCGTCCTCGGGGACATGGCCCACGCCTACATGTACGCCCAGCGCACCGCCGACGACCGCATCGCGATCGGCGGCCGCGGCATCCCGTACCGCTTCGGCTCGCGCACCGACAACGACGGCCGCACCCAGCCGGCCACCATCGCCTCCCTGTCCTCCCTCCTCTTCTCCTTCTTCCCGCAGCTCACCGGCACGGAGATCACCCACGCCTGGTCGGGCGTCCTCGGCGTACCCCGCGACTGGTGCGCCACCGTCACCCTGGACGCCACCACGGGCCTGGGCTGGGCGGGCGGCTACGTCGGCTCCGGCGTGGCCACCGCCAACCTCGCCGCCCGCACCCTGCGCGACCTGATCCTCGGCGAGAACACCGACCTGACCGCCCTGCCCTGGGTCCACCACCGCGTCCGCCGCTGGGAGCCCGAACCCTTCCGCTGGCTCGGCGTCCACGCCCTCTACGCCGCCTACCGCGAGGCGGACCGCCACGAATCGACCACCCACCGCCCCACGACGACCCCCCTGGCCCGCCTCGCCGACCGCATCTCGGGCCGCGGCTGAGACACACAAAAGGCCCCGGGTGATCACCCGGGGCCTTCCGCTTATGTACGAATTCCCTTGATCAGATGCCCTCTGACCTGGGATGGAGCCCCCTGTCGGATTCGAACCGACGACCTACGCTTTACAAGAGCGTTGCTCTGGCCAGCTGAGCTAAGGAGGCAGGGCCGCCATCACTCTACACAGCGCCCTCTCCCCCAAGCCATCAGATTGAGCCCTCCCCCGTAACCCCTCACGCACACGTTCGTTGAACGTACTGATGTGCCGTTCTGAAGATCAGACCATGGGAGGGGAGATGGCGAACCGAGTAACAGGGGAGGAAGCCCGACGCATCAAGCGCGACCTTCTCGGGGTGGGCGACCGGACCGAACACCGGAAGCGGGCCGTGGCGCCGATGAAGGGGCTGATCGGACAAGCGGGCATGCAGCAGCGCGCCTACCGCTTCCGCTTCTACCCGACCGCCGACCAGGCGGCCCAGCTCACGCAGACCTTCGGCGCCTGCCGCTGAGTCTACAACGAAGGCCTCGCCCTCCGGGTGAAGGCCTGGGAGGACCACCGGGTCTCACTGGGTTGCGCGGAGACCTGCCGGGCCTTGACCGGGTGGAAACGCGTACGGGGGACAGCGTGGCTGAAGGAGACCTCGTCCACGGTCCTCCAGCAGTCCCTGCGGCACCTGGACTCGGCCTTCTCGCGATTCTTCAAGGGCTCGGCGAAGTACCCGCGGAGGAAGTCCAAACACCGCTCGAAGGACTCGGCGACCTACGTCCGCACCGGCTTCCGGCGGGTCGAAGACCCGAACCGTCCCGGTACGGCCTCGGCCACCCTGGCCAAGCAGACGGCGCCACTCGACATCCGCTGGTCGCGCGCGCTTCCCCCGGGGCAGTTACCGGTGAAGCTGAACGTCACCCGGGACCGCGCCGGCCGGTTCTTCCTGTCCGTACTGGTGGAGGAGGCGATCGTCCCGCTGCCCACGATGTTCGTTCGGGGCAGTCGGGAGCCCAAGGCCGTGGGCCTCGACCTCGGCCTCGCGACGCTGGTGACGATGGACGACGGACGATGGGGAAAAGCTCCCGCACCCCCGCCTCCTGGCGAAGTACGAGAAGCAGCTCGCCGCCCTCCAGCGTGACCTGCACCGAAAGCAGAAGGGTTCGAAGAACCGGGGGAAGGTACGGGAGCGGATCGCCCGCCTGTACGCCTCGATCGGTGACGTCCGTCGCGATCAGCTGGACCAGCTGACGACCCGCCTCGTGCACGAGAACCAAGTGCTCGTGGTGGAAGACCTACCGATCCCCAACCTGCTGCGTGCGGCAACGGGCAGGAACAGGCGCCGCAAGGCGGCTCTGAACCGGTCGATCCTCGACGCCGCCTGGGGTGAACTGCTGCGCCGGCTGCGCTACAAATGCGCGTGGTACGGGCGCACCCTGGTCATCGTGGACCGCTTCTTCCCGTCGACCCGGCGCTGCTCCGCTTGCCACACGAAGGGTCCGAAGCTCGACGTATCGGTCCGCGAGTGGACCTGCGCGGAGTGCGGAACCGCCCACGACCGGGACACGAACGCGGCGGTGAACCTCAGGGACGAGGGGATGCGGCTGTACTGGACGGTGGCCATGGCCCTGCCGCCCGGACGCGTACCGCCGAGCGTCATCAAGGCTTCGGAGCTGCTGGACCTCGTACCGGCGGCATAGCGAAGTGAAGCAGTACGGACCGACGGGCCGTCGGCCGCAATGCCTGTGGAGCCTGCGTAGGACCGACCAGGTGCGACCCCCAGGGTCTCGCCGGGCCGGCAGCGGGCGTCGAAACAGGAACCACTGCTCGCGAGGGCGGTGGGGCGTGGGAGTACCACGGCCGAGAAGGCGGTGCTCTGCACGGCTTGGTCAAAAGTGGGGTGCTCTGCCAGGCCAGGTCAAAAGTCAAGCGCTCTGGCATACCCCACCCGGCCCGCGATCCGGCCCGTCAGATTGCTGACAGGAGCCTTCGCAGCCGGTAGCGTCGGACGGAGTCCGCTTACTGGACTAGACCTTCCACTCGGATCGTCCGGCACGTTCCTGCCGGTAGAAGGGATTCATCACCATGGCTTCTGTGACTTTCGACCGCGCGACCCGGCTCTACCCGGGCGGCGACAAGCCCGCCGTCGACCAGCTGGAGCTGGAGATCGAGGACGGCGAGTTCCTCGTCCTCGTCGGCCCCTCCGGCTGTGGCAAGTCCACCTCCCTGCGCATGCTCGCGGGTCTGGAGGACGTCAACGGCGGCGCCATCCGCATCGGCGACCGCGACGTCACGCACCTGCCGCCCAAGGACCGGGACATCGCGATGGTGTTCCAGAACTACGCGCTCTACCCGCACATGACCGTCGCCGACAACATGGGCTTCGCGCTCAAGATCGCCGGTGAGGACAAGGCCACCATCCGCCGCAAGGTGGAGGACGCGGCGAAGATGCTGGACCTCACCCAGTACCTCGACCGCAAGCCCAAGGCGCTCTCCGGCGGTCAGCGCCAGCGCGTCGCGATGGGCCGCGCCATCGTCCGCAAGCCGCAGGTCTTCCTGATGGACGAGCCGCTGTCGAACCTCGACGCCAAGCTCCGCGTGTCCACCCGCACCCAGATCGCCGCCCTCCAGCGCGACCTCGGGATCACCACCGTCTACGTCACCCACGACCAGGTCGAGGCCATGACGATGGGCGACCGCGTGGCGGTCCTCAAGGACGGTCTGCTGCAGCAGGTCGACACCCCGCGCAACATGTACGACCGGCCGGCGAACCTGTTCGTGGCCGGGTTCATCGGCTCCCCCGCCATGAACCTCGTCGAGGTCCCGATCACCGACGGCGGCGTGAAGTTCGGCGCGAGCGTCGTTCCGGTCTCCCGTGCGGCGCTGTCGGCGGCCGCGGACGCCGGCGACCGTACGGTCACCGTGGGCGTGCGCCCCGAGCACTTCGACGTCGGCGACGCGGGCGGCCTGACGATCACCGTCAACGTGGTCGAGGAACTGGGCGCCGACGGCTACGTCTACGGCAGCGCCCTGCTCGGCACCGACAAGACCCCGCAGGACATCGTGGTCCGCGTGGGCGGCCGCCAGGTCCCGGAGAAGGGCTCGACGATGCACCTGGTGCCGCGCGCCGACGAGATCCACGTGTTCTCGACCTCCACCGGTGCCCGCCTGTCCGACTGACGCGTACGTATCCACGCACGCATCGAAGGGGCGTCCCGCCAAGGGGCGCCCCTTCCGCGTCAGTTGCGGACGGCGGCACGAACCGCGGCAGACCGGGCCATTCGGCCGCACCCGTCAACCCTCGATTCGAAAAGCCACGTCGAACCGTCCCCCGACCGGGTGACTAAATGTCGCCAAATCCTCACCGAGCGCTACTCTCGCCCTCGTGACCCACACTGCCCGCCGAATCGGCCGTTCCCTCGCCCTGGTCCTGCCCGTCGTCCTGGTCCTGTCCGGGACCCTCGCGGTCACGATGGTCCCCTGGGCGGACAACTCCCCTTCCCAGATCCTGACCGCCTCCGCCGAGGACGTCTCCGTCCCCGCGAAGCCGCGCGCCGCGCAGGACGTGCTGCGCGACAAGCTGCTCGGTGAAATCCGGCAGGGCGAGGAGCCGGGTGACGTCCTGACCCACCTCCAGCAGGAGGTGGACAAGCGTCCTTCGCTCGCCGACCACTGCGTGGGCATCGCGCGGGCCCTGGGCCGGGCCGCCGTGGACGCGTACGGGCCCACGAGGGCCCAGTCGTTCGCGCGCCCGGTGTGTGACACCTCGTACGCCTCGGGTGTCGCCTCGATGGGCTGACGCCCGCCGCGCCTGCCTCCGCCGGGGCAGGGGCCGTCCCTACGCTGACGGCCATGAGCGATGTTCCCCCCGCACCTCCCGCACCGCCCGTTTCATCCCAACCCACTGACCGCGCGGCCGCGTTCCCGGCCCCGCCCACCCAGGCGGTCGTCCTGGCGGGCGGCCAGGGATCGCGGCTGCGGCCGTATACGGACGACCGGCCGAAGCCGATGGTCGAGATCCCCGGGACGGGACTGCCGATCATCGGGCACCAGCTGGCCTGGCTGGCGGCGGAGGGGGTCACCGACGTCGTCGTCTCCTGCGGGCACCTCGCGTACGTGCTCCAGGAGTGGCTGGCGCACGCCCCGTTGCCGCTGCGCGTGACGACGGTGGTCGAGGAGGAGCCGCTGGGGCGCGGCGGCGGCCTCAAGTACGCCGCACGGCACCTGCCTTACGGTGACCGGCCGTGGTACGCGACCAACGGGGACGTGTGGACGCGGTTCCCGCTGCGCGAGATGGCGGCCTTCCACGAGGAGCGGGGGGCGACGGCGACGCTGGCGCTGGCCCGGCCGCGGATCCCGTGGGGGGTGGTGGAGACGAACGAGTTCGGGCAGGTGCTGGACTTCATCGAGGCGCCGCCGTCGCCGTACCCGGTCAATGCCGGCGTGTACGTGTTCGCCCCCGAATTCACGGCGCTGCTGCCCGATTTGGGGGACCACGAGCGGACGACGTTCCCGCATCTGGCGCGCGAGCGGCGACTGGCGGGCTTTCCGCTGCCGCAGGGGGCCTACTGGCGGGCGATCGACACGGCGAAGGACCTGACCGAGGCGGCGCGGGAGTTGGCGGCGCAGAACGCCGCCTGAGCCTCCTGCGGGCCACGGCCCGCCCACACCCGTCCGGATGGCCCGGGTACGCGGCCCTCGCACGCGGAAGGGCCCGGCGCGCTCGCTGGCGTGCCGGGCCCTTCGGGGTGCGGGGGGTCAGCCGAGGAGGCCGCCGACGAGGCCGGGCTTCTTGGCCGGGGTGTCCCCGCCGCCGCCCCGGCTTCCGGAGGAGGAGGCCGGCGGCTGCTGCGGGCTGGACTGCTTCGGGGTGGTGCTGCGCGGGGTCTGGCCGCTGCCACCGCTCCTGGTGGCGCTGGGGGCCCCGGAGCCGGTGCCGGTGCCGGCGGTCTCCCGGGTGGTGGAGCCGCTGCCGGTGCGGCCGGGCTTGGCGGAGGGGGTGGGGGCGGACGCGGAGGGGGTGGCGGCCTGCTTCGAGGGCTGCTGCTTGACCGCGGGCCCGGACGGCCGGGCGGGGGCCTGGGGCAGCGGGCTGCCGGGGAGGTAGTTGCTGGGGGCCTGGCCGGGGCCGGGGACGGTGACGACGGTGCTGGAGCGGACGGCGCCGCCGAGGACGGAGCCGATGAGGAGGGTGAGCCCGCAGACGACGGTGGCCATCACCGCGCCGCGGCGCAGGACGCGCCGGCGCAGCCTCCAGAGTTCGGCGCGGGGGCCGAGGGTGCGCCAGGCCTCTCCGGAGAGCCGGCCGTCGAGGGAGTAGACGGGCGCGCCGGCGATGATCAGCGGGCTCCAGGCGGCCAGGTAGATGATGTCGGGGGCGTCGTAGGCGGGGACGGTCTTCCAGCTGACCGTCATCAGCAGGGCGGCGGAGAGCAGGGCCCCGATGCAGGCGGCGAACCGCTGCCAGAGGCCGAAGACGGTCAGGACGCCGACGACGACCTGGAAGAAGGCCACGCTGAGGCCGGCTCCCACGGGGTGGGCCAGCGCGAAGTCGCGCAGCGGTTCGGCCAGGGCCCAGGGGTGGAGGGTGTGGAGCCAGCTGACCATGGAGCCGCGTTCGCCGCCGTCGAAGTAGACGGGGTCGCACAGCTTGCCCATGCCGGCGTAGATGGAGATGAAGCCGAGGAAGACGCGCAGCGGGAGCAGCACGACGCCGAGGTTCATGCGGCGGCCGGGGTAGTAGGAGGCCTGGGCGCGGGGGTCGGCGGGACCGCGCCGGGGGTCGGTGTCGGGGTACTGCTGGGGGTACTGCTGGGGGTACTGCTGGGGGTACTGCTGGGGGTACTGCGGGTCGTGCGGCCGGTGGGGCCGGTCCCGTGCGGCGGTCAGCGGACGGGTCTCGTCCGGGTCCCCGTAGGTGCGCTGGCCGATGACGGTGGGGGTGGCGAGGGTGTCGTCGGCGAGGTCGTGCGCGAGGTCGACCCGGGGGATGGTCTGGGTGGCCCCGCCGTCGTATTCGTCGTGTCCGCGGCCGGCCTCCCGCACGGCCTGGAGGAGCCCGCCCGTGGCCGCGGCGTCGCCGGGGGCGGACTTGCCGCTCCAGACGACGGGGGCGCGGCGGCGGGTGGCTCCGGCGGCGGCGACCACGGCGGCGCCGAGTACGGGCGCGCGGCCGGGGGCATTCGCGGGCTTGGAACGCGCGCTCGGGCTCGGTGCGAGCCGCACGCGGAAGCTGGCGTGGTTGACGATGACCTGTGCGGGGTCGCACGGCACCTTGACCATGCTCAGCGCGGGCTGGTCGTCGAACCCTGACGTTCTGGTGTCCACACTCATCTAACCGAGTGATCAGTGTTTAGGACACTGCCTTGACAGCAGGGATCTGTCCGAGACCCGTCAAGATCAAGTCACCCCGCCCGGAAGGGGCGGGGTGACACGCTCACGGGTGACTCCCCGTGAGGCAAGTGGATCAAGCGGCGGGGCGGGCGGGCCTGCGCCGGGGCCGCCGGAAGTACCCGGCCCCGGCGCGTCGGACCCGGCCGGCCCGGGCGCCGTCAGACGCGGCTGGCCTCGGCGCGGCGGCGGGCCGCCTCGTAGAGGACGACGCCCGCGGCGACACCGGCGTTGAGCGACTCGGCGCCGCCCGGCATCGGGATGCGGACGAGGTAGTCGCAGTTCTCGCCGACGAGACGGCCGAGGCCCTTGCCCTCGGAGCCGACGACGATGACGACGGGACCGGCGAGCGCTTCGAGGTCGGCGACGGAGTGCTCGCCCTCGGCGGCCAGGCCGACGATGGCCAGACCGGCCTTCTTGTAGTCCTGGAGGGCCCGGGTCAGGTTGGTGACGCGGGAGACCGGGGTGCGGGCGGCGGTGCCGGCGGAGGTCTTCCAGGCTCCGGCGGTCATGCCGGCGGCGCGGCGCTCGGGGATGACCACGCCGTGGCCGCCGAAGGCGGAGACGGAGCGGACGATCGCACCGAGGTTGCGGGGGTCGGTGACGCCGTCGAGGGCCACGATCAGCGGGTCGTCGCCGTTGTCGTAGGCGTCGGCGGTGAGGTCCTCGGGGTGCGCGTACTCGTACGGCGGGACCTGGAGGACCAGGCCCTGGTGGTTGAGCCCGTTGGTCATGCGGTCGAGCTCGGGGCGCGGGGCTTCCATCAGGTTGATGTTGCCGCGCTCGCCGGCGAGCTGGATGGCCTCGCGGACGCGCTCGTCGTTGTCGATGAACTGCTGGACGTAGAGGGTCGTGGCGGGCACGCCGTCGCGCAGCGCCTCGAAGACCGGGTTGCGGCCGACGACCATCTCGCTGGTGCCCTTGGGGCCGCCGCGGCGCGGGGCGGGGCGGCGCTTGGCGGCCTGGCGGGCCATGGCGCCCGCGATGCGGTTGGCCTTGTGCTTCTTGCGGTCCTCGGCCTTGGGCGTGGGGCCCTTGCCTTCCAGGCCCTTGCGCCGCTGGCCACCGCTGCCGACCGTGGCGCCCTTCTTGTTGGACGTGCGGCGGTTCCTGCGCTGGCTGTTCCCGGCCATGACCTCTACCTGTTTTCGTTGGTGCTGCGATATGTACGTATGAAGAGTGTGCCGCCCGGAAGGCCGGGCGGCACAGTCGGACTGCTCCGGAGGGCCCTGTCGGTCGTACGCGCCTAGCGCGGGCCGAGGGTCCAGCGGGGTCCGGTGGGGCTGTCCTCGATGACCAGGCCGGACTGCTGGAGCTGGTCGCGGATGGCGTCGGCGGTGGCCCAGTCCTTGCGGGAGCGGGCGGACTCGCGCTGCTCCAGGACGAGGCGCACGAGGGTGTCGACGGCGCCGTGCAGGTCCTCGCCGCGGTCGGCCGCCTCGCCGTCCCAGTGCGGGTCGAGCGGGTCCAGGCCGAGGACGCCCAGCATGGCGCGCACCTCCGAGAGACGGGCGATGGCCGCGTCCTTGTCGTCGGCTGCGAGGGCGCTGTTGCCCTGGCGGACCGTGGTGTGGACGATGGCGAGCGCCTGCGGGACGCCCAGGTCGTCGTCCATGGCCTCGGCGAAGCCCGGCGGGACCTCGGCGGCGGCCTCGACGGGCCCGCCCGCCTTCTCGATGACGCGCTGGTAGAAGCCCTCGATGCGGGCGAAGGCGGACTCCGCCTCGCGCAGGGCCTCCTCGCTGTACTCGATCATCGAGCGGTAGTGCGGGGTGCCGAGGTAGTAGCGGAGCACGATCGGGCGCCACTGCTTGACCATCTCGGAGACGAGGACCGAGTTGCCGAGCGACTTGGACATCTTCTCGCCGGACATGGTGACCCAGGCGTTGTGCACCCAGTACTTGGCGAACTCGTCGCCGAAGGCCTGGGCCTGGGCGATCTCGTTCTCGTGGTGCGGGAAGATCAGGTCCAGGCCGCCGCCGTGGATGTCGAAGGCCTCGCCGAGGTACTTGTGCGCCATGGCGGAGCATTCGAGGTGCCAGCCGGGACGGCCGCGGCCCCAGGGGGTCTCCCAGGAGGGCTCGCCGGGCTTGGCGGACTTCCACATGGCGAAGTCGCGCGCGTCGCGCTTGCCGGTCTCGCCGGTGGACTCCGGCTGGCGGATGTTGTCGAGCTCCTGGCGGGAGAGCGAGAGGTAGCCGGGGAAGGACTTCACGTCGAAGTAGACGTTGCCCTCGGACTCGTACGCGTGGCCGCGTTCGATGAGCCCGCGCATCATCTCGATCATCTCGGGGACGTGACCGGTGGCGCGGGGCTCGTAGGTCGGCCGCAGGCAGCCCAGGGCGTCGTAACCGTTGTTGAAGGCCAGCTCGTTGTCGTAGCCGATGGACCACCACGGGCGGCCCTGCTCGGCGGACTTCGCGATGATCTTGTCGTCGATGTCGGTGACGTTGCGGATGAAGGTGACGTCGTAGCCGCGGTACGCGAACCAGCGGCGCATCACGTCGAAGTTCAGGTAGGACCTGATGTGCCCGATGTGCGGGGCGGCCTGCACGGTCGCGCCACAGAGGTAGATCGAGACGCAGCCCGGAACGAGCGGGGTGAAGTCGCGGATCTGCCGGGCGCTGGTGTCGTACAGGCGAATAGTCACGGCATCCAGGGTAGTGGGCCTCTAGCAGTGCCCCGCGACCCTTTGGGTACCCGGGGGCGGGTTTGTTGCCGAAGAGGCGCGGACGCGGGCCCCGCGAGGTCCCGTACGGGCGGTTTACCCGCCTTGCCCGGCCCCTTCCGCCGCCCGCGGCGCCCCGGGCCGCCGCGCGGCCTCGACCGGGCCGCGAGGCCCCGGCCCGGCGGGCCGGGGGCTCCCGGGACGGTCAGACGCGGTAGACGAGCGCCGTGGCGATGGCGGCGAGCCCCTCGGCACGGCCCGTGAGGCCCAGGCCGTCGGTGGTGGTGCCGGAAACGGCGACGGGGGCGCCCGCCGCCGCCGCGAGCGCCTTCTGTGCTTCTTCGCGCCGCTTTCCGATCTTCGGGCGTACGCCGATCACCTGGATCGCGATGTTGCCGATCTCGAACCCCTCGGCGCGCACGATCCGGGCGGCCTCCGCCAGCAGGGTCACGCCCGCGGCGCCGGACCACTCGGGGCGGGAGGTGCCGAAGTGGGCGCCGAGGTCGCCGACCCCGGCGGCCGAGAAGAGGGCGTCACAGGCCGCGTGGGCCGCGACGTCCCCGTCGGAGTGACCGGCGAGACCGTCCTCGCCCTCCCACAGCAGCCCGGCGCACCACAGCTCGCGCCCGGCCTCGAAGGCGTGGACGTCGGTCCCGATCCCGACGAGCGGGATCAGCGGGGCGCCGCTGCCGGCCCGTCCGGCACGGCCTTCGGAATCAGTACGCATCGGTGGCCCTCCTGCGGGCGAGTACGGCCTCGGCGAGGACCAGGTCGAGCGGACGGGTGACCTTGAAGGCCTCTTCGTGGCCGGGGACGACCACGACGGTGACCCCGGTGCGTTCCACCATGCCGGCGTCGTCCGTGGCGCCCTCGCCGCTGACGGCGATGGCCTCGTGGGCGCGCAGCAGGGTGGCGAGGTCGAAGCCCTGCGGGGTCTGTACGGCGCGCAGCCGGGCCCGCTCGGGCGTGGCGACGACCGGTTCGGGCCGGCCGGGCGCGCCGGGCTCGACCTCCTTGACGGTGTCGGCCAGCGGCAGGGCGGGGACCACGGCGGGGGCGCCGTCGCGGACGGCCTCGACGACGGAGTCGACGGTGTCCACGGGGACCAGCGGGCGGGCCGCGTCGTGGATCAGTACGGAGGTGATGTCCGCCGGGAGGGCGTCCAGGCCGGCCCGCACGGACTCCTGGCGGGTGTCCCCGCCGGGGACGACCAGGATCTCGGTGCGCTCGGGCAGCGCGTGCTCGTCCAGCAGGTTCCGCACCTCGGCGGTCCCGTCGGACGGCGCGACGACCACGACGAGGGACACCGCGCGGGAGCGGGCCATGGCGCGGACGGCGTGGATCAGCATCGGCGTCCCGCCGAGGGCCCGCAGGGCCTTGGGCGCGCCGGGGCCGAGGCGTACCCCGCGTCCGGCGGCCGGGATCACCGCGGCGGTGCGGTGGGGGCGCGATTGGTCAGACATCAGTAGTAGCTCCGGGCCAGGTTTGTGACTTCGGCCGACATGGGTATGGCCTGAAGGGTGCCGGGTGCGACGCCCTCGCCCCTTCCGTGACGACCGGTCGAGCCGGCTGGCCGGGCCCGGCACGCCAGAAGCAGGCCTACGGGTCTGTGCCTAAGGGTCCGTGGACGTGGATGCAGACATGCCGCAGCGCCCGGCAACGACCCCCTCGTGGAGGAGGGGGTCCGTCATCGGGCACCGCGGCACACTGTGGTTCGGTTCGAGCGTCAGGACGCGAGAACCTCGTCGAGGAGGGCCTCGGCCTTGTCCTCGTTGGTGTTTTCGGCGAGCGCGAGCTCGCTCACCAGAATCTGGCGCGCCTTCGCGAGCATGCGCTTCTCACCCGCGGAAAGCCCGCGCTCACGCTCACGACGCCACAGGTCACGCACCACTTCGGCGACCTTGATGACATCGCCAGAAGCGAGCTTCTCCAGATTTGCCTTGTAGCGCCGGGACCAGTTCGTCGGCTCTTCTGCGTACGGTGCGCGGAGCACCTCGAAGACCCGGTCCAGCCCGTCCTGGCCGACTACGTCGCGAACGCCGACGAACTCCGCATTGTCCGCAGGCACACGAACCGTCAGGTCGCCCTGGGCGACCTTGAGCACCAAGTAGGTCTTGTCCACGCCTTTGATCTGGCGAGTTTCGATGGCCTCGATCAGCGCGGCCCCGTGATGGGGATAGACCACGGTGTCGCCAACCTTGAACGTCATGTGACAGGTACCCCTTCCGTGGCTATCCAGGGTAACACGAGAACTGACTGTTATGAATGGCGTTTTCGCAGGTCAGGGCACATCTCGGGGCTTGACAACAGCGACACGAACGTGCTGCGAAGGGCTTCCGGAAGGGGGTATTCGCAGGTCGGAGGCGCTGTACGGACCGGCCGAATCGACCACGTTACACCTGACGGAGGAGCTCACGAGTGTGACGTACGTCCCGTTTTGCCGGGTTCTGGGACCGGAAGCCGAAGTACTCCGTTCGACTGGCGGGCACGCGTACGGAGCGGGTTCCGGCCCAATCCTGAATTGATCACGGATCCGCGTTCGAGGGAATCCGGAAATTGATCACCGCGCGGCGTCCGGAGGTTATGGAGAATGCAAGATCGCGGGGCGGGCACGCCGCGGGGCGCGCGGAGCGGAGGGTCGGGTGCGGGGGCGGGGCGGCGGCTCGGTAACCTAAGCGCGCTGACACACCCTTAGGGCGGCTTTACCTCGGCCGTCCCGAGAGCCCACCCTCCCGTCCGTACGTCCTAGGAGTTGCCGCAGCCGTGAGCCGCAGCCTTCGACGCGGCGCCCTCGCCGCTACCGCCATCGTGTTCTCGATCGCCTCGCTCGCCGCGTGCGGTGCCGGCAATGACGCGCAGACTCTCCAGATCAAGCCGGACAACGCCGCCGCCACCAAGGGCGACATCAAGGTCCAGAACGTACTGGTGATCAGCCAGGGCGAGAAGGGCAAGAAGGGGCCGGCCTCCGTCTCGGCGACCGTCTTCAACACCGGTGAGAAGCCGCAGGTCCTCAGCGGCATCACCCTGCCGGCCACCAAGTCCAAGGTGGTCCTGAAGGGCGCCGGCGGCGCCGACAAGATCATCGTGCCCCCGAACGGCTCCGTGGTCCTGGGCGGCAAGGGCAACGCCTCCGCCTCCATCGAGGGCGGTGTCGCCTCCGCGGTGGAAGCGGGCAACGTCGAGGCAGTCGTCTTCCAGCTGAGCAGCACCGGTGACGTGCCCGTGGGCGCGCAGGTCGTGCCCGCCACCGGCATGTACGCCGGCTTCGGCCCGACCGAGGCCCCGGCCGCCGCGGGCTCCGCCCCGTCGGGCTCCCCCTCCGGTTCCCCCTCGGGCTCCCCGTCCGGCTCCCCCTCGGGCACGCCGTCGGGCGCCGCGTCGGGCGCCGCGGGCGCCTCCGGTACCCCGTCGCCGTCGGGCAGCGCCTCGCACGCCGCCGGCCACTGACGCCGCGAGACACGAAGGGAGGGCCCCGGCCGCTGATGCGGCCGGGGCCCTCCCTTCGTTCGTGCGCCCGCCGGCCTACGGCTCGAACTTGTAGCCGAGGCCGCGGACGGTCACCAGGTAGCGCGGGGCACCCGGGTCGGGTTCGATCTTGGCCCGGAGGCGCTTGACGTGGACGTCCAGGGTCTTGGTGTCGCCGACGTAGTCCGCGCCCCAGACCCGGTCGATCAGCTGCATGCGGGTGAGCACGCGTCCGGCGTTGCGCAGGAGCATCTCCAGCAGGTCGAACTCCTTCAGCGGGAGGTCCACCTTGGCGCCGGCGACGGTGACCACGTGCCGGTCCACGTCCATCCGTACCGGCCCCGCCTCCAGGGCCGCCGGGGTGACCTCCTCCGGCTCGCCGCGGCGGCGCAGCACCGCGCGGATGCGGGCGACGAGCTCGCGGGAGGAGAAGGGCTTCGTGACGTAGTCGTCGGCTCCTATCTCCAGCCCGACGACCTTGTCGATCTCGCTGTCCTTGGCCGTCACCATGATCACGGGGACGTTGGAGCGGCCGCGCAGCTGCCGGCAGACTTCGGTGCCCGGCAGACCGGGCAGCATCAGGTCGAGGAGGACGAGGTCGGCGCCGTTGCGCTCGAACTCGTCGAGCCCGTCGGGCCCCGTCGCGGCGATCGCGACCTCGAAGCCTTCCTTGCGGAGCATGTAGGACAGGGCGTCGCTGAAGGATTCCTCATCCTCGACGACGAGCACTCGGGTCACGGAAGGACCTCCGGGGCAGGGATGGGTGTTTCGGGTTCGGGCTGGGGTCGGGCGGGTGCGGGGGCGTCCGTCGGGATCTGCACGGCCGCCTCGGGCAGGCGCAGGGTGAACGTGGAGCCCTGGCCCTCGGAGCTCCACACCGACACCTCCCCGCCGTGCGAGGCCGCCACGTGCTTCACGATCGCGAGGCCCAGTCCGGTTCCTCCCGTGGCGCGGGAGCGGGCCGGGTCCACGCGGTAGAAGCGCTCGAAGACGCGCTCGCGGTCCTTCTCCGGGATGCCGATGCCCTGGTCGGTCACGGCTATCTCGATCAAGTCTCCACCCGGCGCCGTCAGCCGGCGCGCAGCGATGCCGACGCGGGTGCGGGCGGGGCTGTAGTTGACGGCGTTCTCGACCAGGTTGCCGAGGGCGGCGGCCAGCTGCCCCCGGTGACCCCATACCCGCAGGTCGGCGGCGCCGCCGGCGGCCATGGTGATCTGCTTGGACGTCGCCGTGTGGCGGCAGCGGTCGATGGCCTCGGCCACCAGGGTGTCCACCCGCACGGGCTCGGCGTCCTCCAGTGCCTCGTCGTTCTGCACCCGGGAGAGGTCGATCAGCTCCTGCACGAGGTTGATCAGGCGGGTGGACTCGATCTGCATGCGGCCCGCGAAGCGGCTGACCGCCTCGGGGTCGTCGGCGGCGTCCATGACCGCCTCCGAGAGCAGCGAGATCGCCCCGACCGGGGTCTTCAGCTCGTGCGACACGTTCGCGACGAAGTCACGGCGGACCGCCTCGATGCGGCGGGCCTCGGTGAGGTCCTCGACGAGCAGGAGCACCAGGCGGGAGCCCAGCGGCGCCACCCGGGCGGAGACCGCGAGGGCCTCCCCGCGGCCGGTGCCGCGCCGGGGCAGGTCGAGCTCGATCTGGCGTATCTCCCCGTCCCGGCGAGTGTCGCGGGCCATGTGGAGCATGGGCTCCACGGCCAGCTTGCCGCCGCGGACCAGGCCCAGGGCGTACGCCGCCGAGCTGGCCTTCACCACCGCGTCGCCCTCGTCGAGGACGACGGCGGAGGAGCGGAGCACGGAGAGGACGGTGTCCACACCGGGCGGGAGCACCGCGTTGATGTCGGGGCGCATGGAGCTCCGGGTGGGGCGGGCCTGGTCACGCTCGCTCCAGCGGAACGCCAGCATCGCGATCACACCGGTGCACAGACCGGCGATCGCTGCAGCTGCGGCGACCGCCGCGTTCACGTCCATGGATCCAGGTTAAGCAGGCAGAACGACACTTCCACAGCCGTTCGGGTGGCAGCTCGAACACTCGTCGCCCAGAGTTCACCCTGGCGACGGGGTTGATTCACTTGGGATGCCGGAGTCGGACGCGTTGGCACCCGAACGTGTAGAACGTGGGGCCAGGAGCCACGCAGCAGACGAGCAGGCAGTAAGAGCGGCAGGAGAGGGACACCACCATGCGCGACGCGTACCACGAGGAACTGGACTCGATCGGAGAAAGCCTGGTCGAGATGGCCCGGCTCGTCGGTTCCGCGATCGGGCGGGCGACGACCGCGATGCTGGACGCGGACCTGAAGCTGGCCGAGAGCGTCATCGCCGCCGACCAGAAGGTCGACGACCTGCAGCACGACCTCGAAGCCCGCGCCATCGCGCTGCTGGCCCGCCAGCAGCCCGTCGCGACCGACCTGCGCATCGTGGTGACCTCGCTGCGCATGAGCGCCGACCTGGAGCGCTCGGGCGACCTTGCGCAGCACGTGGCGAAGCTGGCGCGCCTGCGCTTCCCGGACCGGGCCGTCCCGCGCGACCTGCACGCGACCATCCTGGAGATGGGGCAGCTGGCGCAGCGGCTGATGGCGAAGGCGGCCGAGGTCATCATCACGAAGGACGTCGACCTCGCGCTTCAGCTGGAGCAGGACGACGACGAGATGGACCAGCTGCACCGCACCCTCTTCCAGCACCTGATGGACGACCGCTGGAAGCACGGCATCGAGACGGCCGTCGACGTGACCCTGCTGGGCCGCTACTACGAGCGCTTCGCCGACCACGCGGTGTCGGTGGCGAAGCGCGTGGTCTACCTGGTGACGGGTGAGCACGCGGACGAGCTCCAGCAGCCGACGCAGGTCGACGGGGTCTGATCCCCGTCCGCTCCCGAGCCCCAATGCGCCGTTGACGCGCCGGTGTGGCTGGGCATGAATGAGGCGAAGGGCGCTACCACATCCCGTACGCCGCCTGCGAGGAGGAACCATGCCCGATTCCCCCGTTCCCATCACCCCGGAGCAGGAGCAGCCGCCCCGTCCGCCGGAGCCCCTGCGCCTCCCGCTGCTCGCGGCCTGCGGCTGCGGGTCGGGCTGCGGCTGCGGCTGCCAGTCCGGCGCCCCCTGCCAGTGCGGTGGCTGACACCACCCCCGCGAGCACGCCCGGAGGGCCCCGCCGGACCGCGTCCGGTCCGACGGGGCCCTCCGCCGTGCCGTAGCGGTCAGTCGCCGGTGTTGGTGGCCCAGACGGGCTGGTTGGCGCTGTTGTAGACGACGGCGTTGCCGTCGTCCTGGACGGCCAGGTACTGGCCCTTGTGCCAGGTGCCGGCGGCCCAGACGGGGCTGCCGTTGCTGTCGTAGACGACGAAGTTGCCGTCTTCCTGGAAGACGGCGCTGTTGGCCTTCGGCCAGACGTTGGGCGCCTGCCAGGCGGCCTTGCCGTCCTTGTAGAGGACGAAGTTGCCGTCGCTCTGGACGCGCAGGACGGTCCGGCCGTTGCCGGAGGTCCACGCCTGGTTCTTGTGGAGGGTGGCGCCGCCGTAGAAGTGGGCGTCGCTGCGGGCGGTGGAGGCGGCGGCCCGCTGCGCGGACGAGGCGTCGGCGGCCGGGCCGGAGGCGAGTACGGGCAGCAGGGCGAGGGCGAGCGCGGGGAGACCGCGCCTCACGAGGTGCTTGATCATGAACCGGAGTTCTAGCCGGGCGGCGCCGGGGCCCGACAGCGCAGAAACGACACACTCACCCGTCCGGCCCACCACCTTCAGCGCCGAAACGCCACTTCACGCACGCCCCGCACCCTACTTCCCCATCTCAAACCAACGAAAAAGCCCCACTCCGGCGCAAAACCGCCGCCCACTTCCTCCGGCCTGCGGAAAAGCCCCCCACCCACGGAGAAACGGCTGATGAGGGGGGCTTAGGACCGGCGCGACAGCCGCCGGCCGAAGGGGGCGGGGCCGGACGGGGGATCGGGCGGGGCTGAACGGGGGGACCGGTGGGGTGGGGCGGTATCCGGGGGACGGGCGGGGCGTTCCCCGCGTATGAAGCTGAATCGAACCTCGCTCGTCGGCGCTCTCGCCGGCGCCGTCCTGCTCCTCGGCGGTGCGCCCGCCCAGGCCGCCGACAACCCGCTGCTCTCGCTCCTCGACAACCTCAACGTCTCCGGCATCTCGGAGGTCGTGCACGTGCCGGTCGAGCGCGTCCTGAACCCCAACGTCGTCCTGTCCAACGGCAACGTGGCCGCGCTCCAGGACACGGCGGAGTCCCTCCTGGCCAAGCCCGCCGCACCGGCCGTCGCCCCCGCCGCCAAGCCCGCCGTGCCGGCCGCCCCCTGACCCCTCCTCCACGCGAGACCCGCCGCGCTGGGGCCCAGAGTGGACCCGGGGCATGAGAATGCCTCCCACCCGCGTCGTATACGCAGGTGGGAGGCATGATCAGAAAACTTACTTCTTCTTGCCCTGGTTCTTGACGGCCTCGATGGCGGCGGCCGCGGCGGCCGGGTCGAGGTAGGTGCCGCCCGGGTTGAGGGGCTTGAAGTCGGCGTCCAGTTCGTAGGCGAGCGGGATGCCGGTGGGGATGTTGAGACCCGCGATGTCGGCGTCGGAGATGCCGTCCAGGTGCTTGACCAGGGCGCGGAGGCTGTTGCCGTGCGCGGCCACCAGGACGGTGCGGCCCGCGAGGAGGTCCGGGACGATCGCGTCGTACCAGTACGGGAGCATGCGGACGACGACGTCCTTGAGGCACTCCGTCTTCGGGCGCAGCTCCGGCGGGATGCTCGCGTAGCGCGGGTCCTCGGACTGGGAGAACTCCGTGCCGTCCGCGAGGGCCGGCGGCGGGGTGTCGTAGGAGCGGCGCCACAGCATGAACTGCTCCTCGCCGAACTCGGCGAGGGTCTGGGCCTTGTCCTTGCCCTGGAGGGCGCCGTAGTGGCGCTCGTTCAGGCGCCAGGAGCGGTGGACCGGGATCCAGTGGCGGTCGGCGGCCTCCAGCGCGAGCTGGGAGGTGCGGATCGCGCGCTTCTGGAGGGACGTGTGGACCACGTCGGGGAGGAGGTCGGCGTCCTTCAGGAGCTCGCCACCGCGGACCGCCTCCTTCTCGCCCTTCTCGTTGAGATTGACGTCCACCCAGCCGGTGAACAGGTTCTTCGCGTTCCACTCGCTCTCGCCGTGGCGGAGGAGGATCAGCTTGTACGGTGCGTCGGCCATGCGTACGAGCCTAATGGACGGGCCGTCGCGCCCGCGCCCGGCACCGGAGGGCCGCGGAGGGCCCCCGATTGACGGGCGGCGTCAATCCAGTGGCGGCCGTGAGGGGCGTCCTCGTAATGTGCCGAGAGCCGAAGCGGCGCTTACATCACCGGGGGGATTCCTTATGTCCGTTGGCAGGTTGAGACAGGCCGCGCGGGAGAGCGTGGCGGGTCTGCCGAGTGCCTTCTGGTGGCTGTGGGCGAGCACGCTGGTGAACCGGCTCGGGGCCTTCGTCGCCACTTTCATGACCTTGTACCTGACGTTGGACCGGGGCTACTCGGCCTCCTTCGCGGGACTCGTCGTGGCCTTGCACGGGCTGGGCGGGGTGGTCTCCTCCCTGGTGGCCGGGGTGATGACCGACCGGCTGGGGCGGCGGCCGACGATGCTGGCGGCGAACGTGTCGACGGCGTTCTCGGTGGCCCTGCTGGGGTTCATGGAGCATCCGGCGGCCATCGCGGCGGTGGCCCTGCTGGTCGGGATGACCTCGAACGCCTCGCGCCCGGCGGTGTCCGCGATGATGGCGGACATCGTCCGGCCGGAGGACCGCGTACGGGCCTTCGCGCTGAACTACTGGGCCATCAACCTCGGCTTCGCGATCAGTTCGGCCGTGGCGGGGCTGGTGGCGGAGTACAGCTACCTGGCCGGTTTCCTGGGCGAGGCGGCGCTGACGCTGCTGTGCGCGGTGCTGGTGTTCGCGAAGCTGCCGGAGTCGCGGCCGGTGCGGGACGCGGCGCAGGAGGAAGCGGCCGGGCCGGAGATCGGGCTGGGGGACGTACTGCGGGACGGGCGGTTCATGGGGGTCGTCGGGCTGTCGTTCCTGATCTCGCTGATCTTCACTCAGGGTTCGGTGGGGCTGCCGGTGGCGATGGGCGCGGCGGGGTTCTCGCCCGGTGACTACGGGCTGGTCGTCGCGGTGAACGGGGTGCTGATCGTGGCGCTCCAGATCCCGGTGACGCGGTTCATCGAGCACCGGGACCCGCAGAAGCTGCTGGTGATCTCGGCGCTGCTGGCGGGGTACGGGTTCGCGATGACGGCCTTCGCGGGGCCGCTGTGGGCGTACGCGCTGACGGTGACGGTGTGGACGCTGGCGGAGATCGTGAACTCGCCGACGCAGATGGGGCTGGTGGCACGGCTGTCGCCGGTGCACGGGCGCGGGCGCTACCAGGGGATGTACACGATGTCGTGGGCGGTGGCCGCGCTGGTGGCGCCGCTGATGGCCGGGTTCGTGATCGACCGCCTGGGCCCGGCGTGGCTGTGGGGGGCCACGGGGGTCCTGGGGACGGTGGCGGCGCTGGGTTACTGGCTGCTGATGCGGAGCCTCCCCGAGGGTGCACCGGGGGCGCCGGGGGCACGGGTTGCACCGGTGGCGGGCGGCAAGGCCGGGTCGGGCGGCACGGGTGGCGCGGGTACGGGTGGCGCGGGCGGCTCGGCCGGCACGGGTGGCTCGGCCGACGCGGTCCCTGCCGGGGCGCGGCCGGTGGCCGCCACCGCGGAGGCGTGACGCCGGGTCGGGCCGCGCCCGGCGCCTCGGGCCGAGGGGCGCGTCAGGCCGAGGGGCGCGTCAGGCCGAGGGGCGCGTCAGGCCGAGGGGCGCGTCAGGTGGGTGAAGGCGTCCAGGTTGCGGGTGGACTCGCCGCGCGAGACGCGCCACTCGTACTCGCGCCGGATCGCGCTCGCGAAGCCGAGCTCCAGCAGCGTGTTGAAGGCGCCGTCCGCCGCCTCCAGGACGGTCCCGAGGAGGCGGTCCAGGTCCTCCGGGGTGACGACGGACAGCGGGAGCCGGGCCGTGAGGTAGACGTCGCCGAGGGGGTCGACGGCGTAGGCCATGCCGTACAGCTTGAGGTTGCGCTCCAGCAGCCAGCGGTGGACGCCCGCCTCGTTCTCGTCGGGGTGGCGGATGACGAAGGCGTTCACCGAGAGGGAGTGGCGGCCGATCCGGAGCGAGCAGGTGGTGCTCAGCTTGCGGGTGCCGGGGAGCCGGACGACGTAGCTGCCCGGCTCGGGGCTCTCCCAGCCCAGCTCGGCGTCGGCCAGCGTGGACTCGATGATCGCGGCGGTGTCAGCCATGGTGGGAGCGTACGCGACGGCGGTGGTCGTGCATGGCCGCGGTGTACACGTCCGCCGTGCCGCTGGCGGCGGTGTCCCAGCCGAAGAACTGCGCGTGCCGGGCGGCCTCGGCGCCCATCCGGTCCGTGAGACCGGGTTCGTCCACGAACCGGCGCAGTTCGCGCGCGTAGTCGACGGGGTCGTGGCCGGGTACGAGGATGCCCGTCACCCCGTCGTTGACGGCGACGGGGAGCCCGCCGACCGAGGCCGCGAGGACGGGGGTGCCGGTGGCCTGGGCTTCGATGGCGACGAGCCCGAAGGACTCGCTGTACGAGGGCATGACCAGGACGGAGGCGGCCCGGAACCAGTCGGCGAGCTGGTCCTGGCGCACGGGCGGGTGGAAGTGCACGAGGTCGGCGATGCCGAGCTTCGCGGCGAGCTTCTGGAGCCCCTCCGGCTTGTCGAGGCCGCTGCCGCTGGGGCCGCCGACGACGGGGACGAAGAGGCGGGTGCGCAGCGAGGGGTCGCGGTCGACGAGCTCGGCGACGGCGCGGAGCAGGATGTCGGGGGCCTTGAGGGGCTGGATGCGGCCGGCGAAGAGCGGGATCACGGCGTCCTGCGGCAGCCCGAGGCGGGCGCGGGCGGCGGCGCGGCCGTCGCCGGTGGTGAAGCGGTCGAGGTTGACGCCGGGGTGCACGACGGCGACCTTGCCCGGGTCGGCCTCGTAGTGGCGGACGAGTTCGTCGGCCTCCTCGGCGGTGTTCGCGATGAGCCGGTCGGCGGCGGCCACGATCTGGGTCTCGCCGATGACGCGGGCGGCCGGTTCGGGGGCGTCACCCGCGGCGAGGGCGGCGTTCTTGACCTTGGCCATGGTGTGCATGGCGTGGACGAGCGGGACGCCCCAGCGTTCGGCGGCGAGCCAGCCGACGTGGCCGGAGAGCCAGTAGTGGGAGTGCACCAGGTCGTAGTAGCCGGGTCGGTGACCGGCCCAGGCCTGCATGACGCCGTGGGTGAAGGCGCACAGCTGGGCCGGGAGCTCCTCCTTGGCGAGGCCCTCGTACGGGCCCGCGTCCACGTGCCGGACGAGGACGCCGGGGGCGAGCTCGACGACGGGCGGCAGGCCGCCGGTCGTCGCGCGGGTGAAGACCTCGACCTCGATGTTGATCGCGGCGAGGCGCTTGGCGAGCTCGACGATGTACACGTTCATGCCGCCGGCGTCGCCGGTGCCGGGCTGGTGCAGCGGTGAGGTGTGCACGCTGAGCATGGCCACGCGGCGCGGCTTGCGGTGGTGGCCGACTGCCGGGAGGCGCAGGCGGGGCGGGTCGTGGCGGGTGCCGCGTGCGGCGGCGATGCGGCCGCTGATGCTGCCGCCGAGACGGGACACGTACTGGCTCAAGGGAGCAGTTCCTCTCGCTCGGATCGCTCGGACGACGGGCTGGGCGGGCAGCGCATGCGGGGCGGCATGACTTCGGGAGCGCGGTCGGCGCCCTGCAAGGAGTGCAACCCGGATGGCGGTCCCCCGCATTCCGGGAGGCCCGGACTTCCTCCTCGGTTTGCCGGTTCTTTATCTTGCCGGGCCGCTCGGCATACGCTCGGCGCATGGTCTCCCGCAGCACTCAGCCGCCCCCGAAGCGCCCCGTCGGCACCGTGACGCGCGGGACCACGAACCCGAACCGGCTGCGGCGCATGGACCGCTGGATCGCGGCCTCGCACGGGGCGGCGCTGCGCCGCGCCGACGCTCCGGTGGCGGTGGACCTCGGGTACGGGGCCGCGCCCTGGACCGCGGTGGAGCTGCTGGCGCGGCTGCGGGAGGCGGCGCCGCGGGTGCGGGTGGTCGGCATCGAGATCGAGCCGGCGCGGGTGACGGGGGCGAAGCCGTACGAGCGGGAGGGGCTGAGCTTCCGGCACGGCGGCTTCGAGGTGCCGCTGGAGGGCGGGGAGCGCCCGGCCCTGATCCGCGCGGCGAACGTACTGCGCCAGTACGACGAGGAGCAGGTCGCGGAGGTCTGGCAGCGGCTCCGCGCACGGCTGGCCCCGGGCGGGCTGCTGGTGGAGGGGACCTGCGACGAGATCGGGCGGCGGCACGTGTGGGTCGCGCTGGGGCCCGAGGGGCCGCGCACGGTGACGTTCGCGACCCGGCTGGGCTCCCTTGAGCGCCCCTCGGACCTGGCGGAGCGGCTGCCGAAGGCGCTGATCCACCGGAACGTGCCGGGTGAGCCGGTGCACGCCTTCCTGCGGGACTTCGACCGGGCGTGGGCGGCGGCGGCCCCGTACGCCTCGTACGGGGCGCGGCAGCGGTGGATCCGTACGGCGCGGGCGCTGTCGGCGGACTGGCCGCTCGCGGACGGTCCGGGGCGGTGGCGGCAGGGGGAACTGACCGTTCGCTGGGAGGCGTTGCGCCCGGCGGGGTGAATGTCGGTGCGCGGGGAACCGGTTGCGGGAACCGTCCGTTGAGTCGGCGGGGGTGGCTGAGACTTGGACGGCCATGATCGGAACGGCATCCGGAAGGGTGTTGGAATTCACCGAGTCGTGGCACCATCCCGGTGACAGTGCCAAGTTACTGATGAATAGTCAGATCTGATGTCGGGTGATGTCGGTTCTGGCTCGGGGCGGCTGGGGGAGTCATGGGGACCGCGAAGCGAGCTTCGTCGCGCGTGCAGGGAGTGTCCGCTCTCGCGCTGCTGTGCGCGATGGCGATACTGACGGCCCCGGGGCTGGCGGCGGGCAGCGCCCACGCCGCTCCCGCGGTTCCCGCGGCGCCGGCGGCTCCCGCTCCCGAGCCGGAGGGCAAGTCGCTGGAGCAGGTCCGCAAGGAGATCGAGGACCTCTACCGGCAGGCCGGGACCGCCACCGACGCGTACAACCTCGCGGTGGGCGAGACGAAGGCGCAGTCCGAGCGGATCGTCGAGATCGCCAAGCTGGTGGTGGCGGGCCAGGACCGGATCACCGGCCTGAAGGACCGCGCGGGCTCCGCCGCCCGCGCCCAGTACCGCTCGGGCGGGCTGCCGCCGGGCGCGGCGCTGGCACTGAGCGACAGCCCGTCGGCGTACCTGGACGGCGCGGGCCGGCTGCGGCAGGGCGAGAAGGCGACGACGGACCTGCTGTCCGAACTGAACCGCACCCAGACCGACTTGGAGCGGTACGCGAAGGACGCGGGCGCGCTCTGGCAGAAGATGGAGGAGAACCGGGTCAAGCAGGAAGCCGCCAAGAAGGAGATCGAGGACAAGATCAAGGCGGCGGAGGCCCTGGAGAGCCGACTGGCGGCCGAGGAGAAGGCCCGGCTGATCCAGCTGGAGCAGGAGGCGCAGTACAAGGCGCAGACGGCGTGGCTGTCGTCGGGCGCGATGAAGGACGTCAAGGGCGCGGCGACGGACGCCGGGAAGCGGGCCGTGCAGTTCGCCACGGCGCAGATGGGCAAGCCGTACGAGTGGGGCGCGGCGGGACCGGGCTCCTTCGACTGCTCCGGGCTGACCTCGCAGGCCTGGCTGGCGGCCGGGCGGCCCATCCCGCGGACCTCGCAGGAGCAGTTGCGGCTGTTGCCGAAGGTGGCGCTGAAGGACATGCGGCCCGGCGATCTGATTATCTACTTCGACGACGCGAGCCACGTCGGCATGTACGTCGGTGACGGCGCGATGGTCCACGCCCCGCGCCCCGGGCGCAACATCACGATGGCGGGCGCGGGCTCAATGCCGATCAAGGCCGTGGTCCGCCCCGACGCGTAAGCCCTGGCCGGGCGGTTACGGGTCCAGCGGGCGCACCCCCGGCCGGGCCGCGGCCCCGGTCGGGGGCGGCCCCGACCCCCCGAGGCGGTCAGCGCCGCCGGGCCGGCCGTGGGCCCGCCTGCCCGGCCGGACCCGGAGGGCCCCCAGGTCTACCAGCGGCACCGGCCGCTGCGTCTCCCCGAGCCGCCTCACCAGCCGGACCGCAGCCACCACGCCCGGCCCGGGCCGGCGGCCCCGACCCCCTGGCGGTCAGTGCCGCGAGGCCAACCCGGGCCTGTCGGCACCACCGGGGCGCCCGGCCCCCCGTCCAGCGCGGCCGGGGACGTCCGGGTGTTCCGGTCCGCCCGTGCCGCGGGCCGGCCCCGGACGGGCTCGTTCCAGGGGTCGGGGTTCGGAGACCGGCGGGGCGCCGGCGATCGCGGGGGCCGGTTCCGGGAACGGTGGTGGGGGTCTCGGTGGGCGGACGGGGGGTGGTGACGTTGGTCATCCCGGGAACCCGGTCATCCCCCGCGATAAGGGCATATGACGGAGGCCCTCCCCCACCCCCGCCCCGATCGCCATTCCGCTGGCCGCCACCCGCCCGCTAGGGTCTGCGCATGAGCGCACCCTCGGGGGGAGGGAAGGAACCGGAAACGATGGCCGTACCCGTACCGCGGCAAAGGGAGATCCCGGTCGCGGAGAGCGGTGCGGCGGCCGCGCCGCCGGTCACCGCCACCGCACCCCCGGCGTCACTCACCCTGCTGGTGATCGAAGACGACCCGGCGGGCGGACTCACCGTCCCCGAGATCCTCGACGCCGACGGCCACCGCATCCGGCTGCGCAGCGCCCGCAACCTCACCGAGGCCGCACGGCTGCTGACGCCCGACGTGCACTGCGTCCTGCTGGACCTGGGACTCGCCCCGTCCGGCACCGGCACCGGCACCGGCTCCGGCCCCGGCTCCGGCACGGGTTCAGGCAGCGGTTCCACCTCCGGCTCCGCCGCCGACGCCGAAGACGACGGCCTCACCGTCCTGCGCCAGGTCCTGCGCCTCGCCCCGCGGCACGCGGTCCTCGTCCTGACGTCCGAGGCGGACGCCGACCGCGCCGCCGAGGCGGTCCGCGTCGGCGCCCAGGACCACCTCTTCCGCGACGAGCTCGACGGCCGGCTCCTGAGCCGGGCCATCCGCTACGCCGTGGAGAGAAAGCGGGCGGACATCGCCCAGTACAAGCTCGCAGAATCGAAACTGCGCGCCCAGGAGAACGCCCGTCTCGAACGCGGCCTGCTCCCCACTCCCCTGCTGGAGGGCTCCGACCTCCGCTTCGCCGCCCGCTACCGGCCCGGCCGCAGCCGGGCCCTGCTCGGCGGGGACTTCTACGACGCCGTCCGCACCCCCGACGGCACCGTCCACGCGATGATCGGTGACGTCTGCGGCCACGGCCCCGACGAGGCCGCCCTCGGCGTCGAGCTGCGCATCGCCTGGCGCGCGCTGACCCTGGCCGGACTGTGCGGCGACGACCTGCTGGCCACCCTGCAGGAGGTCCTGGAGGTGGAGCGGCCCTGCGAGGAGATCTTCGCGACGCTGTGCACCGTGGACATCTCCCCCGACGGCCGCCGCGCGGGCCTGTGCCTGGCCGGCCATCCGGCCCCGCTCATATCGAGGCCGGGCCGCCGCGCCGAACTCCTCCCCTACGAGAACAGCGGCCCGGCGCTGGGGCTGCTGCCCCGGGCCCGCTGGCCCCGCCGCCAGGTCGACCTGGGCGGCACCTGGAGCCTGATGCTCTACACCGACGGCCTCATCGAGGGCCGCATCGGGGAGGGCCGCGAACGGCTGGGCCAGGACGGAATGGTCGAGATGATCAACCGCCACCTGGAGCGCGGCCTGAGCGGCGAGGGCCTTCTGGAGGCCTCCGTCACCGAGGCCCGCCGCCTCAACGGCGGGGAGCTCACCGACGACGTGGCGGTGGTCCTGCTCTCCCGCGCGGCGGGCTGATCCGCCCGGCCGACGGGGAGCGGACGGCCTAGCGGCCGCCGTTGTACGGGCCGTACGGTCCGTCGCTGCTGCTGCCGCCACGGGGACGGCCGCCACCGGACACCTGCTTGAGGGCGGGGCGCACGTCGACCATGAACACGATGCTCGCCACCAGGCCCGCGATCTGCAGGAACAGCATCCCGAGGAAGAAGTCCACCAGGAGCGTGACGCCCAGGATGACGCACCAGAACGTCTTGGTCTGCTTCTCGGCCGCCCGGTACGCGTCCTCGCGCGCCATCACCGCGAAGACGAAGGCCACCACGGCGAGCGCCAGCATGGCGTAGCCGAGCAACGGCAGCACCCCGTTGTTGAACCCCTGCATCAGCATCGTCCGGACCGCCTTCTCACCTCGGGCACACCTGACTCCACGCTACCGCCGGAGTCCCTTTCCCAAACGACAACGAACCGGGCACCGCTCGGGTGCCCGGTCCGCCGTGCGTCGATCAGCTCTCGTCGCCGGACGCGGCGGCGGCCTTCTTGGCCGTGCCGGACGTGCCGCGGCGCGCGGTGGTCTTCCTCGCGGCGGGCTTCTCCCCGGCCCCGGTGGACGCCCCGTCGGATGCCGCGGCGGCCGGCTCGGCCTCCGTCGTGGCCTGCGGCTCCGACGCCTCGGGCTCCACGGCCCCGGCGATGTCCACGATCTCCTCGGCGACCTCGCCGCGCCAGGACCGTACGGCCTGCTCGCCGTGCTCGGCGACCTTGTCGTAGGTCTCCTTGGCCCGTACGGCGTACTCGGCGGCCACGCCGACGCCGCGCAGCGCGAGGTCCTGGGCGGTCTCGCCCAGCTTCTTCGGATCGATCGCGCCGAGGACCTCGGTGAACTTCGCGGTGACCGCCTCCTGGGCGACCTTGGCCTTCTCCTGCACGGCCTTGGTGTCCGCGTTCTTCACGGCCTCGATGCGCGCGGGGGCCTCGGCGCGCAGCTGCTCGATGAGGCCGGGCACCTTCTTCGCCTGCTGGACGGCGAGGTCGGCGGTACCGGCGGCGAAGTAGAGGGGGGTGGGGTCGGTGAGGGTCTTCTTCAGGTCATCGGCGATGGCCATGTGCTGGTCCTCCCGGATCGCAGTCAGTTCGTAGGGGGCACCGCGGTGGTGTCGGAGTCGGCGCCGGGTCCGGATTCCGCGCCCGGAGCCGGAGCGGAACCCGTGGCGGCGGCGGAGCCGTCGGTCCCGGTCCCGTCCTCCTCCAGGGCGTTCTCCCTGCGGAACGCGTCGTAGATCTGGAGCAGCACCTGCTTCTGCCGCTCGTTGATCGACGGGTCGGAGAGGATGACGGCGCGCGTCTCCACCTCGTCCCGGTCCCGCTCGTCGAGGATCCCGGCCTGCACGTACAGCGTCTCCGCGGAGATCCTCAGCGCCTTGGCCAGCTGCTGGAGGATGTCCGCGCTCGGCTTGCGCAGCCCGCGCTCGATCTGGCTCAGGTACGGATTCGACACCCCGGCGGCGTCGGCGAGCTGCCGCAGCGAGAGCTGGGCCTGCCGCCGCTGCTCGCGGAGGTATTCGCCGAGGTTTCCGACGTTGAGCGATGCCATGCCACGATCCTGCCGCACCCCGCTAACTATTGCAAGCGCATGCTTGCAATAGCTCCCAGTGTCCCGGGCACCCACTTTTTTGTGGGTACTTGGCCGCGCCCGCCGTCCGGGCGAGGCTTGTCACGAGCGGCCGGCCCGGAAACGGAAAGGAGACGGACACGCAACCGGGTCCAGCCGGGCCTAGGAGGCCGAGCGGTCCTCGGGGGCCGCGGTGAGCCGCTCCAGGCGGCGGTGGCCCCAGTCGGAGACCGGGCCCAGCGCCTCGGAGAGTTCGCGGCCGAACCCCGTCAGGGAGTACTCGGTCTTCAGCGGCAGCACGTCGTACACCTCCCGGTGCACCAGGCCGTCCGTCTCCATCTCGCGCAGCGCCCGGGTCAGCACCTTCTCGGTCAGCCCCGGCAGCAGCCGGCGCAGCTCGCCGGGCCGTCGCGGGCCGGATTCCAGCAGCCACAGCAGCGCGGTCTTCCACTTGCCGTCGATCACGGCGATCGCCGCCGTCACCCCGCAGACGTTCGGGTCCAAGGCCCGGCTGCGCGTCATCTTCGCCCCTTTTCCTGTCGGTTCCCGTTGCTCCAGAGGGAGTTCCACCATGCAGTCTGCCGTCACCGTCCTCGGCCTGGGCCCGATGGGCCGGTCCCTGGCCCGCGCCTTCCTGGACGCCGGCCTGTCCGTCACCGTCTGGAACCGGACCCCGGGCCGGGACGACGAGCTCGTCGAACGCGGGGCCGTGGGCGCCGCCTCGGCCGAGGAGGCCGTCGCCGCGAGCGCGCTGAGCGTCATCTGCGTGGTGAACTACGACGCGGCCGACGCCGTCCTGCGGGCCGAACCGGTCGCCCGCGCCCTCAAGGGGCGCACCCTCGTGAACCTCTGCGCCGACACCCCCGACCGGGCCCGGGAGACGGGCGCCTGGGCGGACCGCCACGGCATCCGCTACCTGGACGGCGCGATCATGACCCCGACCACCACCATCGGCACCGCCGCCTCGGTGTACCTCCACAGCGGCCCGCAGGACCTCTACCGGGAACACCGCCCCCTGCTGGAGGCGCTGGGCGGCACCCACACCCACCTCGGCGAGGACATCGGCCGGGCCGCCGCCTACGACATCGCGCTGCTCGACGTCTTCTGGACGGCGATGGCGGGCTACGCGCACGCCGTGGCGCTCGCGCGGGCCGAGGGCATCACCGCACGGGAGCTCGCCCCCTTCGCCCAGGGCATCGGCGCGATCCTGCCACCGCTGTTCGCGGAGACCGCGGCGGACTTCGACGACGGCGGCTTCTCCGGGGACGGCAACCCGCTCACCTCGGGGGTGTCGAGCATGGCCCACATCGTCCACGCCTCGGAGTCGCACGGCATCGACGCGGGCGTGATGCGCGCCGCCGAGGGGATGGCCCGGCGGGCCATCGGGCTGGGCCACGGGACGGACGGGTTCATCCGGGTCGCCGAGGTCCTCGGCCGCCACCGCTGACCGGACCGGCGGGCGCCCCGGGACGCCCGCCGGGACAGCCCCCGGAAGTCCTTTCGGGAAAGCTGTCACATCCGTACGGCGGCGCGGGTCAAGGCGATGTCGAACGAACGAGACACCGCCCGAAGGAGCCCCCGATGTCCACCACCGCCGGGGCGGGGATGGTGGGCGGCCCGTCCTCAGCCCCGCGGGTCCAGGGCCGTCAGGTCCAGGAGGTCGAGCCGCTCCGGGTCGGACAGCACGTCGATCGCGACGATCTTCCCGCCGACGACGGTGAAGGCCATCACCGACACCGCCCGGTCCTTGCGCACCACCACGACACCCGCGGCGCCGTTGATCAGCGCCGGGCGGACGAACGGGGTGAGCGAGCTGTAGGTGACCGCCTGGCCCGCCACCGTCCGCGCACCCCTGAGCACGACGGTGAGGGCCCCGCCCACACCACCGTCGGAACGCAGCACCACGTCCGGGTCGAGTACGGACACCAGCGCCTCGAACCGCCCGTCCCGCGCGGCGGCGAAGAACGCGTCCACGGCCTCCCGCTGGCGCGCGAGGTCCGGATCGGGAGCCGGGGCCTGCACGCGCACCTTGCGCCGGGCGCGGGCGGCCAGCTGCCGGGTCGCCGCGGAGGTCTTCTCGATCAGCGGGGCGATCTCGTCGAACGGCACCGCGAACATGTCGTGCAGGACGAACGCCAGCCGCTCCGCCGGCGCCAGCGACTCCATCACCACCATCAGCGCCAGCCCGACCGAGTCGGCCAGCAGCACCTCCTGCTCCGGGTCGATCCGCCGCTCGGAACCGATCAGCGGGTCCGGGATCCGGGTCTCCGCCCGCTCCATCGGGTCCTCACGACGCTGCTCGCGCGAGCGCAGCAGGTTCAGGCACACGCGCGACACCACCGTCGTCAGCCACCCGCCGAGGTTCTCGATCCCGGTCGCGTCGGTACGGTCCAGCCGCAGCCAGGCCTCCTGGACCGCGTCGTCGGCTTCGCTCAGCGAGCCGAGCATCCGGTAGGACACCGCTCTCAGACGACTGCGGTGCTCCTCGAAACGCCCGGCCAACGAGGCCGTAGCCGGGGCCGTCACCGAAGCCGTCACCGGGGCCGTCCCGATGACCACGGTCGCGTACCGCTCCTCCGAGGTGACCGCCCGCACCGCGAGCCCGCCCGACGTCAGGGCGGACGCCGTCAGCGGCGCCTGCCGGGCGCTGGTCTCGATCAGCAGCCGGCCGCCCGGGGCCAGCCACCGCACGGCGTCCGCGGCCACCCGCCGGTGCACGTCGAGCCCGTCCGCGCCCCCGTCGAGGGAGACCAGCGGCTCGTGGTCGCGGGCCTCGGACGGCATCAGCCCGATCTCCTCCGTCGGCACGTACGGGGCGTTGACCACGAGGACGTCCACCCGCCCGCGCAGCTCCGCCGGGAGCGCCCCGTACAGGTCGCCCTCCCAGACCGCGCCGCCGTACGGGGCCACGTTGCGCCGGGCGTACGCCAGCGCGGCGGCGTCGATGTCGGCCGCGTGCAGCTCGACCCCGCCCGGCACCTGTGAGGCCACCGCCGCCCCGAGGGCGCCGACCCCGCAGCACAGGTCCAGCACGACCGCGCCGGGCCTGGCCAGCGCCACCGCCTCCTCGGCCAGGAACTCGCTGCGCCGGCGCGGCACGAAGGCCCCCGCGCCCACCTCCATGCGCAACCCGCAGAACTCCGCCCAGCCCACGACGTGCTCCAGCGGTTCACCGGCCACCCGGCGGGCCACCAGGTCCGCCAGGTGGCCGTCGTCGGTGGCGGCCGCGACCAACAGGTCGGCTTCCTCCTCGGCGAAGACGCAGCCCGCCGCGCGCAGCCGTTCCACGATCGTCAACACGTCACTCTTCTCCTGGTTTCTCACGATGGTGTCAGGTCCCGCGACCGGAGGATCCGGCGACCGGGAGAGCGCGGGCTCAGAAGATGTCCGGGCACCACGGCCTGCGCGCCGTGCGGAACACCGAGTCCGCGAGTTCCACGGCGCCCGGCCGCTCCCCGGCCAGCCGGCCCAGCTCGGCCAGCCGGACCGCCGAGGCGTCGCCGAGGTACAGGGCGCCCAGCGCGGACACGTCGAGCCGCAGGTCCGCGGGTTCCTCCGTGCGGACGCAGGTGCCGGCGCCCGCGTCGAGCCGGTAGCGCCCGCCCGCCGGGCCGTCCGGGTCGGCCACGTCCAGGACGAGCACCCCGGGCACGGCGTACGTCCGCGCGGACAGGGACCGTACGACGTCCAGCACGCGCACCCACAGGAAGTCGGCGGCGGTCACCAGCCGGGCCGCGCGCGGGTCGGGCAGCAGGTCCGGCACGAGGCTGTCGGGGGCGCGGTAGCCCGTGCGGACCTTGAGCACCCAGTCGATGGAACACAGGAAGTGCCACAGGGCCCGCTCGGCTCCCGGGGCCGGGGCGATCAGGTCCGTGACGTACAGGGTCTGCAGCGGGACCTTCGCGTCGGTCCAGTGGTCGTCGGCCCGGTAGGCGGCCATCCCGGCCACCTCGCCGTCCGCCGTCCGGTAGACCGCGAACATCTTCTGCTTGTACGGGCGGTGGGACATCTGCGCGAGCCCGGTCACCAGGTCCCACCAGCGGCCGTCCCGCCCGATCGCGCCGTGCGCGGACGCCCGCAGCCGCTCGTGCAGGGCGGGCCCCACCCGGCGCGCCTCCGCCGCGTCGACGAGGTCGATCCGGCCCCCGTCGGCGGGGAGCGGGCGGTGCCGGTCCAGTCCGGTGCGCGGGACGTCGATCTCCCACTCGGCGAGGGAGGTGGCGGGCCCGAAGCCGTAGCGCCCGTAGATCGGGTACTCGGCGGCGATCAGGGTGGCCAGGACGTCGCCGCGGGCGTGGGAGGCGGCGAGTTCCGCGGCCATCATGCGGGTCAGGACGCCCTGGCGGCGGTGCGTGGGCAGCACGGTGACGTTGGAGACCGCGCTGCACGGGACGGTGGCCCCGCCGGGCACGGTCAGCTCCTGGGTGAAGGAGCGGAAGGTCGCCACGCAGCGGCCGGTGACGGGGTCGAAGCCGCCCTGCACACGGGCGAGGTCACTGTGCGCGGCGCGCTGCGCGACATCGGATTCGGTCGGGGTGCCCGGGGTGAGGAATCCGGTGTTGAGGGTGGTCAGCCAGTCGGGGAGTTCGGATGCGGCGATCGGCCGGACGTCAGCACTCATAACCGGCCACGCTAACGGCCGTAGCGCGCCCGGTCGCCCGAATTTCCGCCGGTGGAACGGAGACTGACGACGGGGTGCCCGGGGGCCGGCGGGCGGGGCCGCCCGCTACGCCAGCAGGTCGTCCACCTGT
Source organism: Streptomyces sp. AB3(2024) (assembly GCF_041862025.1). Lineage (NCBI taxonomy): Bacteria > Bacillati > Actinomycetota > Actinomycetes > Kitasatosporales > Streptomycetaceae > Streptomyces > Streptomyces sp. AB3(2024). The sequence goes on along the minus strand of NZ_JBGWAB010000007.1, from coordinate 51,714 downwards.
GCCTCGCCCTCCCGGTAGCGGCGGGTGATCTCCGCGCTGGAGTCGTCCGCCGTGCGCTGGAGCTGCTGCCGGCGCCGCGAGACCTGCTGTTCGTACCCGACCAGCCGGCCCATCGCGTCGTGCAGTTCGCCGTCCGTGCGCGCGGCCAGGTCCGACAGCTCGACCTCGGACAGCATCTCCGCCGCCAGCAGCCGGAACTCCTCGTTGTGCGGGGTCCCGAGCGTGACGTGCCGGGCGGAGGCGCTGCGGCTGGAAGGGGCGTCGGCGAGGATCTCCGACAGCCGGTCCACCACCGGCGCCTCGGGGTCCGTACGACGGGCGAGTTCGGCGCGCAGGATGTCGATGCGGCCTTGCAGGAGTCTGCGCACGTAGCTCAGGTCCGCCTCGTCACGCTGGGCGTCTCGGCGCAGCGCGCGCAGTTCGGGCAGGCCGAGCGCGGTGGCGGGGGTGGTCGGCCCCGGGTCGCCGGTCCGCTGCGCGGGCGGCCGGGCCGCCGGTGCGGCGGCCTGTGGCACGGGTACTGCGGGTGCTGCGGGTGCAGGTACGGAGGTACCAGGAATATTCATGTGAACGTGTCCGTCCCCTCGACCGGTGCTGGGGGGCACCGCCTGCGTGCATGGTGCCACTCCGTGTGGTGTGGACGCAGTCCCAGTGCACCCGATCGGCCCCGGACGGGTGCACGCCTGGTACACAGGTGGTATGCGAGCAGTGGTGCAGAGGGTGGACGGCGCGAGCGTCGTGGTGGCCGGCGAGACGGTGGGCGAGATCGTCGGTGAGGGCTTGTGCGTGCTGGTGGGGGTGACCCACGACGACACCCCGGAGAAGGCGGCGCTGCTGGCGCGCAAGCTCTGGTCGGTGCGGATCCTGGAGGCGGAGAAGTCCTGCAGCGACATCGGCGCGCCGCTGCTGGTGATCTCCCAGTTCACGCTCTACGGGGACGCCCGCAAGGGCCGCCGCCCCACCTGGAACGCGGCCGCGCCGGGACCGGTGGCGGAGCCGCTGGTCGACGAGGTGGTGGCGCAGCTGCGGGCGCTGGGCGCGACGGTGGAGACGGGCCGGTTCGGCGCGGACATGCGGGTCTCGCTGACCAACCACGGCCCGTTCACCATCGTCATCGACATCTAGGACGTATCCCGCTACGGCGCTACGACGACCTCCTGCGCGGCGGCCGTGTTCCCGGCCAGCAGCGGGGCGTCGACCGGCACGTTCCGCTTGACCAGCGCGAGGGCGATGGGCCCGAGCTCGTGGTGGCGCACGGCGGTGGTGACGAAGCCGAGCTGACGGCCCTCCTCGCCGTCGGCGGCGAGCCGTACGGGCGCGCCGTGCGGCGGGAGCAGCACCTCGGAGCCGTCCAGGTGCAGGAAGACCAGGCGGCGCGGGGGCTTCCCCAGGTTGTGGACGCGGGCCACCGTCTCCTGGCCGCGGTAGCAGCCCTTCTGGAGGTGGACGGCGGTGCCGAGCCAGCCCAGCTCGTGCGGGATGGTGCGGTGGTCGGTCTCCAGGCCGAGCCGGGGCCGGTGGGCCTCGACGCGCAGGGCCTCGTAGGCGAGGAGTCCGGCGGCGGGGCCGTGCGCGGCGGCGAAGGCCTCCAGTGCCTCGCGCGGGAGGAACACGTCGCGGCCATGGGCGGTCTCGCGCACGGTGTGTTCCGCGGCGACCTCGGCGATGGAGCCGGCCGGGAGGTGGACGACGGCGAAGGCGTCGGTGCGGTCGGCGACCTCGACGCGGTAGAAGAACTTCATCGCCTCCAGGTAGGCGATCAGCGCCTCCTGGGTGCCGGGCTCGACGTGGGCCCACACGGTCTCGCCGTCGTCGACGAGGTAGAGGGCGTGCTCGATGTGCCCGTTGGCGGAAAGGATCAGCGCCTCGGTGGCCTGGCCGGCCGGGAGGTCGCTGACGTGCTGGGTGAGCAGCAGGTGCAGCCAGGCGAGGCGGTCCGGTCCGGTGACGGTGACGACCCCGCGGTGGGAGAGGTCGACGAAGCCGCGGCCGTCGGCGAGGGCGCGCTGTTCGCCGTAGAGCTCTCCGTAGTGGGCGGCGACGCCCTCGTCACGGCCTTCGGCCGGTACGGCGCCGCTGAGGTGGAGCAAGGGGCTGCTGGTCATGACACCCAGCCTACGACCCCGCCGGTGTCCTCACTGAGGGCGCTCGGCGGCGCACTTCGCGCACCGGCCGAAGATCGCGAAGTGCTTCATGTCGGTCTCGAAGCCGAAGGTGGTGCGGAGCTTCGCGGTGAACTCGGCGGCGATGTCGAGGTCGGCCTCGATCACCTCGGTGCAGTCGCGGCAGACCAGGTGGATGTGGTGGTGCCGGTCGGCGAGGTGGTACGTGGGCGCGCCGTGGCCGAGGTGGGCGTGCGAGACCAGTTTCAGCTCTTCGAGCAGTTCCAGGGTCCGGTAGACGGTGGAGATGTTGACCCCGGAGGCGGTCTTGCGCACCTCGACGAGGATCTCGTCCGGGGTGGCGTGTTCGAGGGCGTCGACGGCTTCGAGCACGAGCTGGCGCTGCGGTGTCAGCCGGTAGCCGCGCTGCCGCAGGTCGGTCTTCCAGTCGGTGGTCGCCACCCGGCCAGTGTAAGCGCGGGAAGGGGACCGCGGGCCAGGCCGCGGTCCCCTTCCTTGCGTCCGCGTGTGCTGCGGGCTCAGCGGGCTCAGCCGGCTCAGCGGAAGAAGGCGATGCCGTCCTCGGGGAGCTCCGGGAGGTTGCGCGCCATGTCGGCGATCTCCTCCGGGGTGACGACCTTCTTGAGCTGGGCCGACATGTAGGGGCGCAGCTCGACCTCGGGGGTGGCCTTCTCCCCGACCCACATCAGGTCGCTCTTCACGTACCCGTAGAGGCGCTTTCCGCCGCTGTACGGGCCGGAGGCGGCCGTGCGGGCCACCGCGTCGGTGACCACGTCGATCTGGGGCTTCTGGTGGGCGAGCTCGCCGTACCAGACCTCGACGACGCCCTGGTCGCGGACCATGACGATCTCGACCTTGCGGTCGGCGTCGATGCGCCAGTAGCCCGACTCGGACTCCAGCGGGCGCACCTTGTTGCCCTCGGCGTCGAGGACCCAGGTGTGGGAGGTGTACTCCAGGAAGTCCCGGCCGTCGTGGCTGAAGACGACTTCCTGGCCGAAGTTGCACTTCTCTTCGCCGGGGAAGTCGAAGACGCCGGCGCCTTCCCAGTTGCCGAGGAGGAAGGCGAGGGGGACGAGGCCCGGGTTCAGGTCGGACGGGATCTGGATCATGGTTGGCTGCTCAGGCGATCTGTGGGAGGGGTTCCGGGGCGGTCGGCCGGTCGGCTGCTGCTCAGCGCTGACCCTGGTACAGCTTCTTGACGGCCAGGCCGGTGAAGGCCGTGACGCCGACGCAGACCAGGACCAGCAGGGAGGTGAAGACTGCCTCAAGCACGGTGTGCTCCTCGGAGGATTCGGTGCGGTGTACGGGCCGGTCCCCAAGCCTACTGGCCCGGGAACCGGCACACCCTATGAGGTAGGCCGTACCGGCCGTCGGACGGGTCCCTGCGGGGGCCTTCAGTGCAGGAGCTGGTCCTGGAGGATCACCGTCTGGTGGAAGGGGACGGAGGCTACGTGGCCCTTGCGGGTCTGCAGGACGACGGCCTGCAGGTCACCGCCCCGGACGCAGCCGGCCGCGACCTGCTCGTCCCCGGCCGGTTCCGCCTCGGTGAACAGGGACACGTCCCGCAGGTCCGGCGAGGACTGGGCGTTTCGGGCCTTGCTCCAGGTGCTGTCGCCCTCGATGCGGTTGACCCCGTTGATGTTCATGTTGATGCCGCAGCCCTCGAAGGCGTCCACGAAGCCGGAGGAGTGGAAGCGCAGCAGGTAGATGCGGGTGCGGGTGCCGTCGGGCATCGTCCAGGCGCGGGCCACGATCTGACGCAGGCCGTCGTCCGTGAACGCCTGCTTCATCTTCGGACGCACGGTGGGCTCGTACTCCTCCAGGAAGGTGTCCGCGGACACCGCCTGGTCCTTTTCCTGCTTCAGCCCGGGATCCGGTGTGGAGCCCGCAGGCGCGGGCAGCAGCAGCTGGTACAGGGCGGCGTAGTGGATGCCGTCCTTGTTGTCGGGGGCGAAGGGCTGCGGGGCGCCGGGGGCCAGGGTGGGCTTGGTGAGCGCCGGGTAGACCCAGCGGCCGTCGTCCTCGGTCCCGAGGCCGGGCAGGTCGGTGCGCTCGGACCGGACGAGCCCGTACGCGACGCCGGAGCCGACGGCGGCGAAGACCAGCACGGCCGCGGTCCAGCGCAGCCCCGCGAACAGCGCGCGCCTGCCCTTGGACACGGACGGCGCGGGCGCCGCGGGCGCCGCGGGCGCCGCGGGGTGCTGCTCGGGGACCGCGGGGGCGGGCGCGAAGGGGTTCTGCTCGGTCACACGGACTCCCCAGGGGACTTCAGGTGGGTCAGCTGGTTCTTGAGGAACTTCATGGCGTCGCCGGTCGAGAGGGGCTTGGGCCCGTAGGCGCGGAAGTTGACCATGACGTCACCTTCGACCGCGACGCAGTCCAGCGAGTCGACCGTCTCCTTCTTCTCCTCGCCGAGCGCGGTCAGGGAGCACTTGGCGGCGGGGAAGCCGTCCACCTTGGGGGCGTCCCGGCCGTCCCCGATCTGGTCGAGGAGCTTCTTGGAGATCTCGGCGAACGTGCCCAGCGCCTTCGGGTCGGCCTGCATGATGCGGACCTCCACGACCGTCCGGCCTCCGGCCTGGGCGTAGCTGCGCCCGGCGAGGCCCTTGAGCTTCAGACCGGCCAGGGCTTCGTCCCGCTGCTTGCGCTGGGTGTTGGACAGACCCTTGCCGGCGTCCTTGAAGCCCTGGACCGCGCTGTCGCCGGAGACGAAGAAGTTGTTCCCGTCATCGGCGAGGTCCGGGCCGGGTGAGAACGCGGGCGGCACGGGCAGCAGCTTGCCCGACAGGTCGTTGGGCGGGACCGGCGCCGGGGTGGGCGGCGCGGAGGCGCTCTTGTCCGGCTCCGCCCAGTAACGGGTGGGGGCGTGCCGGTCGGCATCCGCGAGCGCCACGGCGGCCCAGGCCCCGCCGGCCGCGAGGACGGCCACGGCCAGGCCCGCGGCGACGAGCGCCCGGCCCCTGCGGCGGGCGGGACGTCCGGGCGCGGGGACGGGGTCCTGCGGGTCGCTCTGCACGTCGCTCTGCGGGTCGGCCTGCACGTTGCTCTGCACGTCGGTCTGCGGGGCGGTCTGCCGGTCGGCCTGCGGGTCGCTCTGCATGTCGCTCTGCGGGTCGGCCTGCACGTCGCTCTGCGGGTCGGTCTGCGGGTCGGTCACAGTCGCTCCAGCTGTCGCTTGGCCAGTTCCATGACGTCGCTCTCGGAGGCCTTGCCACGGGCGTCGTAGTAGTTGATGTCCATGACGATGTCGCCACGGCGGGCCAGGGCCCGTCCGCCGCGGACGCCGGACCTCACCTCGGAGTCCACCCATACGTGGCCCAGGTCGGCCGCGAGGCCGGGGATGGCCACGCCGCGGTTGCCCGCGTACTTCAGCTCGGGCATGTACGCCGCCTGGCTCGCCTGGTAGTCGTCCGCGCCGGAGCGGTTGTTGAACTGGAGGAGGCGGACCTCGACTCCCACGTCGCCCTGGATCCACACCGTGGAGGCGACCCGGCGGATCCCGGTGTCGACGAGGTCGGGCAGCACGACGTCCGGTTCCTCGAAGAAGTCCGCCGTGAAGATGTCCAGGGACTCGTATCCCCTGCCGTCGACCTTCGCCCCGTCCGGGGCCGTGAGCAGCAGCTCGGCCAGGTCGTCGTCGGTCTTGTGGTGCCGGTTGGCATTGATCGACTTGTTCGTCGTGGAATCGTCGGGGGCGAGCGCCTTGGGCGACACCAGCTGCGGCTGTGCCAGCGGCGGCAGCGCGGTGGGCGCGCGGTGGTACTGGACCGCGTAGCCGGTGGCCGTGCCGGCGAGGGCGCCGAGGACGAGGGCGGCGGCGATCAGGAGCGTGGTGCGGCCGCGGCGGCGGGCCCGGCGCGGCAGGGCGGCAGCGGCGTCGGCTGCGTCCACATCCACCGGGGTTTCCGTATGCACCGGCGGAAATTCGGGAGTGTCCGATTCCGCTCCGTTCTCCACCGCTTTCCGCGGCTCGGGAACGGTCTGTTCGTGTTCCAAAAGGGGTCCCCCACAGGACTGAAGGCGCCGGGTTCATTTACCCGGGCACACCGAAGACACCTTCGGTCGGGAGGGAGTTGTACGCATCTTTATTACGGTCTTATATCCGGCCGGATTCAGTCCTCGTGGCGCCGCTTTCCGTCCAGTTCGTCCCACCATTCGTCCGATTTCGGATCCCCGGACGGGTCGTCCCACCAGCGGTCGTCGGGGCCCCGGTGGTTCGCGACCATCGCGGCGATCGGCGGGATGACCATGGCGACCACGCACAGGGCCACCGCCGCCTCCACGGAGAACAGGCGCACGAAGGACCAGGCGGAGACGAAGAGGAACAGGCATCCGCCCATCAGCAGGAAGTAGGCGCGTCGGCGCCGGGCGTACATACCTCCAGCGTAGGGCCGTCCCCCGGTTGGGCAAGGGCTGCGGACGGCACGAAGGGCCGCACCCCGGTCCAGTGGCGTCCAACCCCCGGGGGTGCGGCCCTTCGGCCGGTTCAGCTGTCGGTCGTTCAGACCGCGATCGCGACGTCCGTCACGCCGCCGGCCTCGGCGACCACGACGGCGCGGTCGGCCTGGGCGCCCGGGATGAGCGCGCGCAGCGTCCAGGAGCCGGGGGCCGCGTAGAAGCGGAACTGGCCGGTCGCGGAGGTCGGGACCTCGGCGGTGAACTCACCGGTCGAGTCCAGCAGGCGGACGTATCCGCCGACGGGCTCGCCGTCCTTGGTCACCTGGCCCTGGATCGCGGTCTCACCGGGCTTCAGCGTCGCGAGGTCGGGCCCGCCGATCTGTGCTCCACACATGTTCTCTGTCCTGTCCTAGAGAGGTTCTGCTGCTACGGGGCGCCGGGCGTCGCGTGCCCGGGCCTGCGGCGGGATTACTTGTTGGGGCCGAGCTCGATCGGCACGCCGACGAGCGAGCCGTACTCGGTCCAGGAGCCGTCGTAGTTCTTGACGTTCTCCTGGCCCAGGAGCTCGTGCAGCACGAACCACGTGAGCGCGGAGCGCTCACCGATGCGGCAGTAGGCGATGGTGTCCTTCGTGTCGAGGTCGACGCCCTCCGCCTGGTACAGGGCGGTCAGCTCGTCGTCCGACTTGAAGGTGCCGTCGTCGTTGGCGTTCTTCGACCACGGGATGTTGCGGGCGCTCGGCACGTGGCCGGGGCGCTGCGACTGCTCCTGGGGGAGGTGCGCCGGGGCGAGCAGCTTGCCGGAGAACTCGTCGGGCGAGCGGACGTCGACCAGGTTCTGGACGTTGATCGCGGCCACCACGTCGTCGCGGAAGGCGCGGATCGAGCTGTCCTGCGGCTTGGCCTTGTACGCGGTGGCCGGGCGGTTCGGGACGTCCTTGCCGTCGACCAGGTCGCGGGAGTCGAGCTCCCACTTCTTGCGGCCGCCGTCGAGGAGGCGGACGTCCTGGTGGCCGTAGAGCTTGAAGTACCAGTAGGCGTAGGACGCGAACCAGTTGTTGTTGCCGCCGTAGAGGACGACGGTGTCGTCGTTGGAGATGCCCTTGGCGGAGAGGAGCTTCTCGAAGCCCTCCTGGTCCACGAAGTCGCGGCGGACCGGGTCCTGGAGGTCGCTCTTCCAGTCGATCCGGACGGCGTTGGTGATGTGGTTCTTGTCGTACGCGGACGTGTCCTCGTCCACCTCGACGATCACGACGTTGGCGTCGTTCAGGTGGGCCTCGACCCAGTCGGCGTCGACGAGGACGTCGCTGCGGCTCATGGTGTTCTCCTCCGGGGCAGTGTGCGGCGGGGCGGTGCTGGTGCAGTGCAGCTGCGGGGCGGTGCTGGTGCGTACGTGCCGTTCCGGGTGGCGCGCTCAGGACCTGCGCGGGGAGGCGACAGGGGGCAGGAGGCGGGAAGCGGGGGCGGTCACGCCGCGGATGAAGGGCCGTCGTCCGGCCGGTGGAGCGGAAGGCTCACACCGCTCAAATGGAGCGACAGAGCATGGCGGCGACGCGACACAGGTCTACTGCCCGCCGCTTCGTGAGGTCCGCCTGCTGATGCTTCATAGCCATGGATCGTAGGGACGAATCGGCCGCCCTGTCACCGGCGTGTCATATTCCGAGACAGGATCGTCCGCATTGCGGGATGAGAAAGCCCCGGACGGCCGCCTCGCGGCCCCCGGGGCTCTTCGTACGGCCCGTCCTTCTGCAGGTCGGACCGCGTCGTCTCACTATCCGGCCAGCACCACGTCCGTGCCGCTCAGCGTGACGTGTACGCCCTGCGCGTCCGAGGTCAGCCCGGTGAGCGCGAGCCCGGCCGGCAGGTTCCCGTCGATGCGGCGGTCGAAGTCGGTCCGCTTGCGGACCGCGCTCTCGATGCCGGGTATCCCCTCGCCCGGCACGGACTCCGCGCGCACCCTGACGACCTTGCCGTTCTTCCCGTCCTTCGCGTCCACCAGGGTGACGGTCGACACCACGTCACGGGTCAGGCGCTGACCCAGGAACTCCACCGTCGCCGTCACCTTCACCTTGCCCGGCGCACCGCCGTAGGTGAGGTTCACCCCGCTCTGGGAGGCCTCGGTGAGGTCCGCGTAGGAGATCAGCGCGGTGCCCTCCGCCCGCTTGGCGGTGCCGCCGCTGTAGCCGTCGTTCAGCTTCACCTCGCGGAAGCTGGCGTCGAGCTCCGTCAGGCGCGTCTTGCGGCCGTCGGCGGTGGCGTCGACGCCCTTCAGCTTCAGGTCCACCCGCTCCAGGTCGTGGCTGAGCGCCTGGGTCAGGAACGGAAAGCCGTGGATGTTCACCTCCACGCCCCCCGCGAGCCCCTGACGGGCCTGCAGGCGGTCGGCGAGCCGGTTCTCGGCATAGCCGACCGCCCAGCGGTCTGCGCCCACGAACAGGGCCCCCAGAACCACTCCGACGATCAGTACGAAGCGTAGGAAACGCAACGGACCCTCCCCCTACTTATCGGTACGTGCGTTCTAGTGGACCATGGTCCGCCGTCGGAACCCCGTCAGCCCACCACCCGGCCCAGCAGGTAGACGGCGGGCGCGGCCACCGCCAGCGGCAGCGCGACACCGGCCGTCATGTGGACGAACTTCGACGGGTAGTCGTACGCGGCCACGCGCAGGCCCACCAGCGCGCAGACCCCGGCGGCCAGGCCGACCAGCGCCCCGCCCGCCCCGATGCCGGTCAGTCCGCCCACCGCGATGCCCGCACCGGCCGCGGCGGCCAGCGAGACGCCGACGGAGGGCGCGGTCGGCAGCGGCAGGGCCCGCGCGAACACGGCGACGGCGACGGCGGCGGCGCCGACGCTCACCGCCTCCCAGTCGGCGGCCAGGAAGCCGGCGCACACGATGGCCAGGGCGGCGGAGGCCACCGAGGCCATCAGCCCGTACATCCGCTCGTCGGGGTCCGCGTGGCTGCGCAGCTGGAGCACCAGCGTGAGCAGCACCCAGGCCCCGAGGGTGCCGATGATGGCGCCGGGGCCGTACGGCCGGTCCACCGCGAGCACCGCGCCGTCCGCGGCCACGGCCCCGGCGAAGGCGAGGGCGATGCCCTGGCGGGCCGGCCACATGCCGTTGAGGCGGAACCAGCCGGCCGCGGTGAGCGCCTGGAGGGCGATCAGCGGCAGCAGCAGGGCGTACGGGCCCAGCGCGGCGGCCCCGGCCAGCAGCAGCCCGAGGGCGGCGGTCAGTACGGCCGACTGCGGACCGGGGTCGATGATCGGCGACCGGCCCTCGGCGCGGGCCTGGGCCGGGTCGACGGCGCGCAGGGTGTTCCCGCCGAGGGTGGGCGGGGAGTACTCGGCGTCGGGGCCGCCGGGCCCGGACGCGGGAGCGGGAGCCTGCGGGACCGCGGCGGCGGACGGCACGGGCGGCAGGTACGCCGTCCGCTCGGCCGCCGCGTCGGGGGCGGGCGGCTGGGGCGGCAGGTAGGCCGTCTGCTCGGCGGCGGCCTCCGTCACCGGCGGCAGGTACGCCGTCCGCTCGGTGTCCCAGGCCTGCGGCTGCGGCTGCGGCGCCCGGTCCCGGACGGGGGGCAGGTACGCGGTCTGCTCGGCGGCGGTGTCCCGCACGGGCGGCAGGTACGCCGTCTCGGCCGCGGCGGCTCCGATGCCCGGACCACCCGGCCACGGCGCCTGCGGCGCGGCGGCGGGCTCCCGTACCGGCGGCAGGTACGCCGTCTCGGCGGCGGCGTCGGGCGCCGGGGCCTGCTGCTGCCACGGCTCGGCCCGCTGCCGGTCCGGCGCGGCGTGCCGGCCGTGGGCCTGGGGCTGGACCTGGGGCTGCGGGGCCTCCTCGCGGAACCAGCCCTCGGGCGCCACCGGCTGCGGCTGCACCTGGGGCTGCTGGAACTGCTGGGGCTGGAACTGCTGGGGCTGCTGGAACTGCTGGGGCTGCCGGAACTGCTGGGGCTGCTGCTGCACCGGCGGCAGGTAGGCGGTCTGCTCGGCGGCACCGCCACCGGCACCCGCGCCGGCCCCCGTGCTGTCCGGCCACGGTACGGCGCCGGCCGGAGCGGCCCACTGCTGCTGCGCGGGCGGGCCCTGGGGGGCGGCCTGCGGCGCGGCCGGGGCCTCGTCGCGGAACCAGCCCTCGGGCGCCACCGGCTGCCCGGGCACGGCGCCCAGCGGCGGGTGCCCCGGCTGCTGGACCGGCGGGTGCACCGGCTGCTGGACCGGCTGGTAGCTGGTGTCCCAGGTGACGGACTGCCAGGTCTGGGTCCCGTACGGGTCCTCCTGCGCGGCCCGCTGCTGTTCTTCGGGAGTGCTCATGGTCTCCGCTCACCCGCCCGCGAACGGCGGGAGCACCTCTACGGTGCCCCCCTCGGTCAGCAGGACGGCATCGTGCGGGCGCTTGCCCACCGGCTCGTCGTTCACGAGGAAGGAGCAGCGCAGGAGCACCCGGGTCAGCTCCCCCGGATGGCGTTCCCGCACTGCGTCGAGCGCCTCGGCCAGGGTGCGCGCCGAGTACGGCTCCTCCGCCGTCTTGGCTGCGGCCTTCGCCGCCGCCCAGTAGCGGATGGTTCCGGTTGCCACTGCAGCTCCTCTCGTGGTCGGCTCCGTCGGCTCTCTACCGTCGGCCTCCATGATGACCCCTCCGGGTCACCACCCCGGCGTGCGCCAGCGCGCCCCGTGTGCGCCCGGGGATCCCTCCGGGGGTCCACCGATCCGGTGAAACCAGGGCATACGCAGGGGGAAGGCGTGGCAGGAACCACAGAATGCGGTGCACGGCAGCCCTCGGCCCCGCAAGGGAGGGTGGGCTATTCTGGCGGCGTAGAGGATCCGGGCAACGTAGCCCCCGGGTCCTTTTGTGCTTTCAGCACGTTGAACGAACCGAGAACAGTGGTATCCATCCGGACCCCAGGGCGCGGGGGCCGGGCCGGACGCCAGGCCAGTCGTACGAAGCAGTACCACGCACGTCCTCGACGGGACCGAGGAGGAACCGACGTGATGGACCAGCGAACCGTGCACCCGCACGTGCACGACCACCCGACGCGGGCAGGTGGTCGGGCATGAGTTCTCTCCTGCTGCTGACCAATGCCCTCCAGCCGTCGACCGAGGTGCTGCCCGCACTCGGCCTGCTGCTGCACAACGTCCGGGTCGCCCCGGCCGAGGGACCGGCCCTGGTGGACACCCCCGGCGCCGACGTGATCCTCGTGGACGGCCGCCGCGACCTGCCGCAGGTGCGGTCGCTGTGCCAGCTGCTGAGGTCCACCGGACCGGGCTGCCCCCTGATCCTCGTCGTGACCGAGGGCGGCCTCGCGGCCGTCACCGCCGACTGGGGCATCGACGACGTCCTGCTCGACACCGCCGGACCGGCCGAGGTCGAGGCGCGGCTGCGGCTGGCCACCGGCCGCCAGCAGCTGGGCTCGGACGACTCCCCGATGGAGATCCGCAACGGCGACCTGTCGGTCGACGAGGCGACGTACAGCGCGAAGCTGAAGGGCCGGGTCCTGGACCTGACCTTCAAGGAGTTCGAGCTGCTGAAGTACCTCGCCCAGCATCCGGGCCGGGTCTTCACCCGGGCCCAGCTCCTCCAGGAGGTCTGGGGCTACGACTACTTCGGCGGGACCCGGACGGTCGACGTGCACGTACGGCGGCTGCGCGCGAAGCTCGGCCCCGAGCACGAGTCGCTGATCGGCACGGTCCGCAACGTCGGCTACCGCTTCGTCACGCCGGAGAAGGTGGAACGGGCGGCGGCGGAGGCGGCGGAACGGGCCGCGGCGAAGCAGGCGGCGGCGTCGGCCGCGGCGTCGGCCGCGGCGCAGGGCGCCGACCTGGCCGGCACGGCCCCCCGGACGGAGGAATCCCCTGTGACCATCCACTCGGCAGGACGCCCTGCCCAGAGGTAGGTCACCCCGCGTAGACTGCCGCGCGTGGCCAAGGTGACGCGGGATGACGTTGCACGACTTGCGGGTACGTCTACCGCCGTCGTGAGCTACGTCATCAACAACGGACCCCGGCCGGTTGCCCCGGCCACGCGCGAGCGTGTCCTCGCCGCGATCAAGGATCTGGGCTACCGCCCGGACCGGGTCGCGCAGGCGATGGCGTCCCGGCGCACCGACCTCATAGGCATGATCGTCCCGGACGCCCGCCAGCCGTTCTTCGCGGAGATGGCGCACGCGGTCGAGCAGGCCGCCGCCGAGCGCGGGAAGATGGTCCTGGTCGGGAACTCCGACTACCGCGACGAGCGCGAGGTCCACTACCTGCGGGCCTTCCTCGGCATGCGGGTGTCGGGCCTGATCCTGGTCAGCCAGGGCATGAGCGAGCGCGCCGCCTCGGAGATCGAGGCGTGGGACGCCCGCATCGTGCTGCTGCACGAGCGGCCCGAGGCGATCGACGACGTCGCGGTGGTCACGGACGACATCGGCGGGGCCCAGCTCGCCACCCGGCACCTGCTGGAGCACGGGCACGAGTACGTCGCCTGCATCGGCGGGGTCGAGAACACCCCGTCCGTCGGCGACCCGGTCGCCGACCACGTCGAGGGCTGGCGACGGGCCATGCTCGAAGCCGGCCGTTCGGTGGAGGGCCGGCTCATCGAGGCCCCGTACAACCGCTACGACGCCTACACGGTCGCCCTGGAGGTCCTGGCCCGGCCCGACCGGCCGACCGCGATCTTCTGCGCGACGGACGACCAGGCCATCGGCGTGCTCCGGGCCGCCCGCGAGCTGCGCATCGACGTCCCCGAGCAGCTGGCCGTGGCCGGCTTCGACGACGTCAAGGAGGCGGCCCTGACGGACCCGCCGCTGACCACCATCGCCTCGGACCGCCCGGCGATGGCCCGCGCGGCGGTGGACCTCGTCCTGGACGACGCCCTGCGCGTGGCGGGCTCCCGCCGCGAACGCCTCAAGCAGTTCCCCTCGGCTCTGGTCGTCCGCCGCTCCTGCGGCTGCCGCTGACCCCCTCCCGCGACCGCCAGGGCCAGGGCCGGCCCAGGGCCCTCACGAGGAGGGCGAAAACCCGCGGGCCGACCGTGCCGAGGGGGAAAGGGGCGAGGCAGAAGGGCCGGCACGCACCCCCCTCGACCCACCTCCTTATATCGGGCATACACGGTTCTGTCGGGCTTCTCAGCCGGGACTCAGGAAGCTCTCATGATCCGGCGACACAGTCGGAGACATGACCGAGAGCTTCCGCCGCGAAGGCGAGTACCCGCAGGAGAACCGGCCGGCCCAGAACCCGCCCTTCGGCGAGGACTGGCAGCGCGGCCGCGACCGGTTGGCACAGGACACCGGGGCCGGGGCCGGGGCCTACCCGCCGCCGCCCGCATACCCGCCGGCCGCGCCGGCGCCCGGCTGGCACGAGGCGCACCAGCCCCCCGTGATCCAGGGCGAGACCGTCCCGGCGGGCGGCGACGGCGACGGCAACGGCGGCCACGGCAACGGCGGCCACGCGGGCAACGGCTGGGCCGCCTGGGGATCCGCCGCCCCGGCCGCCCCCGTGGGCCCCGCCCACGCGGCCCGCGCCAAGCGCCCCGTCGCGCTGCTCGCCGCCGTCGCCCTCGCGGCGGCCGTGATCGGCGGCGGGACGGCCGCCGCCGTCCAGCAGTTCCTCGGCCACAACGGCTCCATCGGCGGCGGCTTCAACGGCACCAACGTCTCCCAGTCCAGCAACGGCACCGTCTCGGGCGTCGCCGAGCAGGTCAGCCCCTCCGTGGTGCGGATCGACACCCGCACCGGCTCCGGCCAGGGCACCGGCTCCGGCATCGTGATCACCGCCGACGGCGAGATCGTCACCAACAACCACGTCGTCAGCGGCGCCTCCGAGATCCAGGTGACGATGAGCGACGGCAAGAAGTACGCCGCCAAGACCGTCGGCACCGACCCGGACAAGGACCTGGCGCTGATCAAGCTCCAGGGCGCGAGCGGTCTCAAGCCCGCCAAGCTCGGCAACTCCGACCAGCTGCGCGTCGGCGACGACGTCGTCGCCATCGGCTCCCCCGATCGCCTCACCGGCACCGTCACCAGCGGCATCGTCTCGGCCCTGGACCGGGACGTGAACGTACCGAAGTCGGAGCAGCAGCAGTCCCCCCAGCGCGGCCAGGGCGGCGGCGGCTGGCCGTTCTCCTACGACGGGCAGCAGTTCAACGGGGACACCGGCTCGAACACCACCTCGTACAAGGCCATCCAGACGGACGCCTCCCTCAACCCGGGCAACTCCGGCGGCGCCCTCGTCAACCTGAACGGCGAGATCGTGGGCATGCCCTCCGCGATCTACTCCCCCTCCAGCGACAGCTCCTCCGCGGGCAGCGTCGGCCTCGGCTTCGCCATCCCGGTCAACACGATCAAGGCCGACCTCGACGGCCTCCGCAAGGGCGGCACGGGCGGCACGGGCGGATCCGACTCCGGTACGGGTGGCAACGGCTCGGGCAGCGGCCGTTCCGGCACCTCCTGGTTCTGACCCCGCCACCGGCTCCGCGCCCGGTACGGCACCCGCCTCCGGGCGCAGCCGCACCGGGCCGCGGCGCTCCCGTGCGACGCTGGGGGCAGACCTCCGCGGGACGGACCCCGCACGTCCGCCGCCCGAGGCCCGGGTCACCACCCCGGCCCCGGCCCCGGCCGCGGACACCACCACGACCACCACCCAGGGGGACCCGCCGATGAACGCCGCCGAAGGCGAACCGCAGCGCATCCTCGTCGTCGACGACGAGCCGGCCGTCCGTGAGGCCCTGCGCCGCAGCCTCGCCTTCGAGGGCTACGGGACCCGGACAGCGGTCGACGGGCTCGACGCCCTCGACCAGGCGGCCACGTACGCCCCGGACCTGATCGTCCTGGACATCCAGATGCCCCGGATGGACGGCCTGACCGCGGCCCGCCGGCTGCGCGCCTCCGGCAGCGTCACCCCGATCCTGATGCTGACCGCCCGCGACACCGTCGGCGACCGCGTCACCGGCCTCGACGCGGGCGCCGACGACTACCTCGTCAAGCCCTTCGAGCTGGACGAACTCTTCGCCCGCGTCCGCGCCCTGCTGCGCCGCAGCTCCTACGCCGCCCCCTCCGCCGCCCCGGAGAACCCCGCCGACGTCCTGTCCTTCGGCGACCTGCGCATGGACCTCACCACCCGCGAGGTCACCCGGGGCCACCGCGCCGTGGAACTGACCCGGACCGAGTTCACCCTGTTGGAGATGTTCCTCGCGCACCCGCGCCAGGTCCTGACCCGCGAGCAGATCCTGAAGACCGTGTGGGGCTTCGACTTCGAGCCCAGTTCCAACTCCCTGGACGTGTACGTGATGTACCTGCGCCGCAAGACCGAGGCCGGTGGCGAGCCCCGCCTCGTCCACACCGTGCGCGGGGTCGGCTACGTCCTGCGCGCCGGCGAGGGCGGCCCCGAGTGAGCCCGGCCGCCAGATTCCGCGCGCTGCCGCTGCGCTCGCGGCTCGCGCTGCTGGTGGCGGTCGCCGTGGCGGTGGCGGTGGCGGCCGTCGCCGCCGTCGCCTGGGTGATGGTGCGCACCCAGCTGCGCGACCAGCTCGACCGCTCCCTGATGTCGACGAACGTCAGCGCGCAGGTGGCGCGGACCCTGCGGGAGGGCTGCGTCGTCCAGCCGCCCAAGCCCACGCAGCAGATCGCCGGGAACCTGAACGCGACCGTGCAGATCGTGCTGTCCGACGGCACCCGCTGCTGGGTGGGCGGGCAGCCCGACCTGCCCGTGACCGGTACCGACCGGCAGGTCGCGGCGGACGTGGAGGCCAAGCCCGTCCTGCACGACGTGACCACGCCCGACGGCGTCGACATGCGCGTCTACACCCTCCAGGCCAACCCGGCCGGGCCCGCCTTCGGCGTCTCCATCGCCAAGCCGCTGGGCGACGTGGAGAAGCCCCTGTCCACGCTGGCCTGGGTGCTGCTGCTGGTCAGCGGCGTCGGGGTGGTCGGCGCCGGGGCCGCCGGGCTGTGGGTGGCCCGGACGGGGCTGCGGCCGGTGGACGAACTGACCGGCGCCGTCGAACACATCGCCCGGACCGAGGACCTGACCGTACGGATCCCCGACGAGGGGGACGACGAGATCGCCCGCCTGTCGCGCTCCTTCAACTCCATGACGGCGGCCCTGGCCTCCTCCCAGGAACGCCAGGCCCAGCTGATCGCCGACGCCGGGCACGAGCTGCGGACCCCGCTGACCTCCCTGCGCACCAACATCGAGCTGCTCGCGCGCAGCGAGGAGACCGGCCGGGCCATCCCGCCGCAGGACCGGCGCGAGCTGCTGGCCTCCGTGAAGGCGCAGATGACGGAGCTGGCCGCGCTGATCGGGGACCTCCAGGAGCTCTCCCGCCCGGACGCGGCCCCGCACGCCCCGCTCGGGGTGGTGGCCCTGCACGAGACCGCCGCCGCCGCGCTGTCCCGGGTCCGGCTGCGCGGCCCGGAGCTGGTCTTCACCTCCGCGCTGGAGCCCTGGTACGTACGGGGCGAGGCGGCGGCGCTGGAGAGGGCCGTGGTCAACGTCCTCGACAACGCCGTGAAGTTCAGCCCGCCGGGCGCGGCCGTCGAGGTCTCGCTGCGCGCGGGCGAGCTGACGGTACGGGACCACGGGCCGGGCATCCCGGCCGAGGACCTCCCGTACGTCTTCGAGCGGTTCTGGCGGTCCCCGTCGGCCCGCGCGCTGCCCGGCAGCGGGCTGGGCCTGTCCATCGTGGCCCGTACGGTCCAGCGGGCGGGCGGCACCGCCGTGCTGCGCGCCGCGGCCGACGGGGGCCGGGGCACGGAGGCGGTGCTGCGCCTGCCGGGCGCCCCGACGCCGCCGCCGTCGACGGCGTCAGTTGTGCCGGATCAGTGAGTCGACCAGGCCGGACCGGGTGTTGGGGAAGTCCATCGGAACGATGCCGAGGCCGGTGCGGCCGGCCAGTTCGCCGCCGTCGACGAAGGAGTGGACCTGCGGGCCCAGCCGGTCGGAGTTCCAGCGCGGGGGCATGTAGGCGGCGGTGCTGACGTAGTTCACGAACAGCTTCCCGGGCTGCTGGACGGCCTTGCGGAACTGGTTCTCGATCCGGCCGCGCTTGGCGAAGGGCTCGGCGTTGTAGTCGTCCTGGACGTCGAAGACGTTGCCGTCGGCGTAGCGCAGGCCCGGCAGACCACCGTTGTCGGCGAGGAGCACCACCTTGCCGCGGGCCTGGCCCAGCGACGCGGGCAGGGCGTCGCCGATGCGGAAGAGCGGGCGCCAGCCCCGGTGGTCGAGGTAGTCGTCGAACACGGCTCGGAAGGTGGCGTCGCTCTCCTCGGAGTACTCCTGCTTGACGCGCATCAGGACGGTCTCGGAGGGGTGCGCGGCGAGGAAGTTCCAGCAGGCTACGAGGACGTCCCCGAACATCAGGTCCTGGAAGAAGGCCGCGTGGTGGATGGCGAGGGAGCCGCCCGTCACCCGGCAGCGGACGTCCAGGAACCGGATCCCGGAGTCGAGCTGCTGGGCGATCGAGGTGTTCTGGCAGGCGACGTAGAGCCCGCCCTTGGTGGCGCCCGAGTCGTGGGTGCCGGGGATGGTCATCCGCTGGAGCGGGGTGGAGTCGGCGAGGCCGGCCATCCAGTCCTGGGCGGCGAGGGTTCTCGCGGAGGCGGGGGCCGCCGCCCCGAGTCCCGTGAGCGCCGCGGCGCCCACCGCCGTCGCTCCGGTCAGAAACGCACGCCTGTGCATTGCCATGCCCGCCCCTTCGCCGCTCCGTTGTCGGGACGGGATTATGGCCTGCGCGGACCGGCCTTCACTACCCGTCGGTAGGCACGGATTCTTCGAGCAGCTCCACCATCCGGCGCAGCCCGCGGACGAGTTCCCGCCCGGTCGGCGCCTGCTCCGGATCGGTCAGGGCCTGCACCATCACCCCGCTGAGCAGCGCGATGTGCACCGACCCGAGGGCCCGTACGTCCTCCTGCGCGACCTCTTCCTCGGGCACCCCGGCCAGTTGCGCGGCGACCATGCGCCGGGACCGGTTCTGCCCCTCGGCCAGCACGGCGAGCAGCTCGGGCGAGGACTGGGCGTGCACGAAGGCCTCGATGTTCGCGAGCCAGAGCCAGCGCATGTCGAGGAAGTCGCGGCTCTTGCGGTCCCAGGTGTCGGCGTAGCGCTCCTCGGGGGTGGCGCCCTGCCCGGCGAGCCGGCCCGAGCCGGCGGCCCACTCGTCGAGGGCCGCGAACAGCGCCTGGTTGAGCAGGGCCTCGCGCGATCCGAAGTGGTAGCCGATCGCGGCCATGCTCACCTGCGCCGCCGAGGCGATGTCGCGCACGGTCGTGCGCGCGTACCCCTTCTCCTCCAGGCAGCGGCGCGCTCCGGCCAGCAGGTCCTCGCGATTTCCCATGCCGGGATCGTATCCGTGCCAGATTTTTGGGCGCTTGCCCAAGACAAACGTATTGCGCGCTTGCCCAAATCCTGGCAGGCTCATGTCCGCGGAACACAACAGCCGCCACCGCGGAACACACAGGGGAGAGCGGAACCATGCGCCACACGCTGACGATCGACGACCGCACGCTGTCGTACCTGGACTTCGGCGGCCCGGGCCGCCCGCTGCTCGCCCTGCACGGGGGCATGTCCGAGGGCCTCGCCTTCGCCGGCCTCGCCGAGGCCCTGGGCGACGCGTGGCGGGTCATCGCCCCCGACCAGCGCGGCCACGGCGACTCCGACCGGGCCCCCGACTACAGCCGCGCCGGATACGTCGCCGACGCCGTCGCGCTCCTCGACCACCTCGGACTCGACGCCCCCGTCGCCCTCCTCGGCTACTCCCTCGGCGGGCTCAACGCCGTCCACCTGGCCGCCGCCCACCCCGACCGGATCTCGGCCCTCGTCGGCATCGACGCCTCCGTCGAGATCAACCCCGCCGACGGCGCGTGGATGGACTTCCTGAAGGGCATGCGGTACTCCGCCCCCACCCCGGAGGAACTCCTCGCCGCGGCCGGCCCGATCGGCTCCCAGTTCGTCGCCCAGGCGCTCCGCCCGCTCCCCGACGGGGGCTGGCGGCTGCCGTTCCACCCCCAGGACATGCTCGACTCCGTCGAGGCCTGCCGCGGCGACCACTGGGACGCCTGGCTCGGGAGCGCGTGCCCGGCCGTACTGGTCCACGGCGTCCGCAGCACCTCGCTCCCGCAGGCACAGGCCGACGCGATGGTCTCCCGGCGTCCCGGGACCTCGTACACGCCCCTGGACGGGGACCACTTCGTGCCGTTCACGAACCCGGCGGGCTTCCACGAGGCCGTCGCCAAGTTCCTCGCGGCGCTGTAGCCACTGCCACTGCCGTGCCACGGAACGCCTGAGGGGCGGCGGGCCGAAAGGCCCACCGCCCCTCAGGGCGTGCTGTACGCGGGTGTTACTTGACGACCGTGATCCGGTCCGCCGCCGGCGGGGCGATCGGGGCCGCGGCCGAGGACTTCGCCAGGAGGTTGTTGAAGGCCTCCAGGTCGGGGATGCCGACCAGCTTGTTCTTGTGCTCCTTCAGGACGGTGAAGCCGTCACCGCCGCCCGCGAGGAACTCGTTCATCGCGACCCGGTAGGTCTTGGCGGGGTCGATCGCCGCGCCGTTCAGCCGCACCGAGTCCACGACGATCCGGTCCGCGCCCGACTTCGTCATGTCCAGGGTGTACGTGAAGCCCTTCGACACCTGCAGGATCTTCGGGTTCGGGCCGTTGACCGTGCCGCTGACCTGCTGCTGGAGCGCGGTGATCAGCTGCGCGCCCGTCAGGTCCACCACGTTCATCAGGTTGTTGAACGGCTGGACCGTGTACGACTCGCCGTACGTCACCACGCCGTCGCCCTCGGCGCCCGCGGCCTTGTACGCCAGGTCGGCACGGATGCCTCCCGGGTTCATGATGGCCAGCTGCGCGCCGCCCCGGTCGGCCGGGGACGTGGCGTCCAGCTGCGCGTCGGCGATCAGGTCACCGAGCGGCTTCTCCGGCGCCTCGGAGCCGCGGCCCGCGATGTCGGCGGAGATGAAGCCCATCGGACGGCTCGCGACCGGGGCCGCCAGCGCGTTCCAGCGGGTGATCAGCTCGGTCATGTCCGGGGCCTTGGGCAGGTCCCGGGTGACGACCTTGTTGACCGGCTTCGGCGACTTGACCGGCGTACGGACGATGTCCTTGGTCTGCCGGTCGTAGGTCAGCGTGGTGTCCGTGAACAGCCGGCCGTACGAGGCGGCCGAGGTGACCGTGCGCGGGTTGCCCGCCGGGTCCGGGATGTTGCAGGAGTACGCCTGGTGCGTGTGGCCGGTCACCAGCGCGTCGACCTTCGGGTCGACGTTCTTGGCGATGTCGACGATGGCACCCGAGATGCCGGCGCCCGCGCCCGGGACGTCACAGTCGTAGTTGTACGCGCCGCTCGCGGGCAGACCGCCCTCGTGGATCAGCGCGACGATCGACTTCACGCCCTGCTTGTTCAGCTCGGCCGCGTACTTGTTGATCGTCTCGACCTCGTCGCCGAACTTGAGGCCCTTGACCCCGTCGGCGGTCACGACGTCCGGGGTGCCCTCCAGGGTGACGCCGATGAAGCCGATCTTCACGTCCCCCTTCTTCCAGATGAAGGTGGGCGACATCAGCGGACGCTTGGTCTTCTCGTCCGTGACGTTCGCGGCCAGGTACTGGAACTGGGCGCCCGTGTACTCCTTGCCGTACTCGAAGCAGCCGTCGACCGGGTGGCAGCCGCCGTACGCCATGCGGCGCAGCTCGGTCTTGCCCTCGTCGAACTCGTGGTTGCCCACGCTGGTCACGTCGAGCTTCATCTTGTTGAGGGCCTCGACGGTCGGCTCGTCGTGGAAGAGACCGGACAGCATCGGGCTGCCGCCGATCATGTCCCCGGCCGCGGCCGTGACGGAGTAGTCGTGGCCCTTGCGGGCATCGCGCAGCGCGGTCGCGAGGTACTCGGCCCCGCCCGCGGGTATCGCCTTGGTGGTGCCGTCTGCCTGACGTTCGGTCACGGTGCCGGAGGAGCCCTGCGGGGGCTCCAGCGTGCCGTGGAAATCGTTGAACGACAGCATCTGTACGTCGACGGTGCGGCCCGGAGCCGCACCACCGCCACTCGCGGCACCGGCCGGCAGTGCGGCGGCGACCAGCGCCCCGGCCCCGGCCGTGAGGGCGAGGGCGGACAGGGTCAACCGGCGGGCAGTGCGGTGCCGTTGTGGCTTCGCTGACATTTATTCCCCTTTGTGGACAGCGAGACAACTTGGGAGGTCCGCCGCAGCCTATGGTCAACGCGCGTAGCACGACAGGGGGTATCGGGTTGCGAGCTGGTTACGCACAGCCGTCCGCACTCCGGTCGCGCTCGTGTCCATGTCCAGGAACCCACGGGGCCCGGACCTGCGGAAGGCCCCAACCCCGGGTGGCGGTCGTAGGCTCAGAGCATGACTGACGCAGCAGCGGCCCTGGAGCCGGGACGGCACATCGAGATCCTCGACGAGCTGACGGAGGAACAGGCCGCATCCGTACTGGACCTCATCCACGAAGCGGCCCGCAGCGACGGCACCACCGCCGTCTCCGAACAGGGCCGCCTGCAGCTGCGCGGCGGCCCGCGCGAGGGGATCCGCCACTTCCTCCTGACCGACGCCGACCGGCTCGCCGGATACGGACAACTGGAGGACACCGACCCGGTGGAGGCCCCCGCCGCCGAGCTCGTCGTGCACCCCGCGCTGCGCGGGCGCGGCCACGGCCGGGCCCTGGGCTCAGCCCTGCTGCACGCCTCCGGCAAGCGGATCCGGGTGTGGGCGCACGGCGGCAAGTCCGCGGCCCGGCACCTGGCGCAGGTCCTCGGCCTGACTCTCTTCCGCGAACTGCGCCAGCTGCGCCGCCCCCTGGGCCCCGGGGCGGCGGGCCTGCCCGAGGCCGCCCTCCCGCCCGGCGTGAGCGTCCGCACCTTCGTCCCCGGCGAGGACGACACCGCCTGGCTCGCCGCCAACGCCGCCGCCTTCGCCCACCACCCGGAGCAGGGCTCGCTCACGCAGCGCGACCTGGACGACCGCATGGCGCAGCCGTGGTTCGACGCGAAGGGCTTCTTCCTCGCGGAGCGGGAGGGCGAGCTGATCGGCTTCCACTGGACGAAGGTCCACGCGGAGGAGCAGCTCGGCGAGGTCTACGTGGTCGGCGTCCGCCCCGGCGCACAGGGCGGCGGCCTCGGCAAGGCCCTGACCGCGATCGGCCTCCACCACCTGGCCGCGTCGGGCCTGCCCACGGCGATGCTCTACGTCGACGCCGACAACCCGGCGGCCCTGGCGGTCTACGAAGGCCTCGGCTTCACCACGCACGAGGTGGACCTCATGTACCGCACGGAGAGCTGAGGGGGGGGGGGGGGGGGGGGGGGGGGGGGCGGGGGGGGGCCCCCCCCCCCCCCCCCGGCCCCACCCAGCCCCGACCCCGCCCCGCGCCCCCCACCGCGCCAACCGTGCGCCAGCCGGACCCAGGAAGCCATACGCCATTAACCGGGCATTAAGACGCGCTTGCCAGTCTCCGGACATGCAGCACCGCCTCCGCCTGACGGCGGACACTTCCGACGCGCCTGTCCTCCCCCGTGCGCGGAAGAATGGAGACATGAGCCACCAGCCGAGCGCGAGCCCCGCGGGCCCCACCGAGGTCCCCGCCCAGCAGCCGTCCCGCAACGCCGCCACCACCGGCCCCGCCGATGCCGCGGCACCCGCGTCGGCCCTCACCCGGCCGAGCGCCGCGCAGACACCGGCGCAGGCCAAGGCCGAGGCGCAGGCGCAGACGGCCAGGACGAGGGCGCGCCTCGGCTCCATAGCCGCGCACCGCCCCCACGCGGCGGACCTCGATCCCGACCTCGACGCCGATCTCGACGCCTACGAGGACAGGGACGACAGCGGCGAGCTGCCCGCGAACCGCTTCCTGGACCGCGAACGCAGCTGGCTCGCCTTCAACGAGCGCGTCCTCGAACTCGCCGAGGACCCGGCCACCCCGCTGCTGGAGCGCGCGAACTTCCTGGCGATCTTCGCCAGCAACCTCGACGAGTTCTTCATGGTCCGCGTCGCCGGCCTCAAGCGCCGCATCGCGACCGGCGTCGCCACCCGTTCGGCCTCCGGCCTCCAGCCCCGTGAGGTGCTGGACCTGATCTGGACCCGCTCGCGCGAGCTCATGGCCCGGCACGCCGCCTGCTACCAGCAGGACATCGCCCCGCAGCTCGCCGAGGAGGGCATCCACCTCATCCGGTGGCCCGACCTCACCGAGAAGGAGCAGGCCCGCCTCTTCACCCTGTTCCGCAACCAGATCTTCCCGGTGCTCACCCCGCTGGCCGTGGACCCCGCGCACCCGTTCCCGTACATCTCCGGCCTGTCCCTGAACCTGGCCGTCGTCGTGCGCAACCCCGTCAGCGGCCACCGCCACTTCGCCCGCGTCAAGGTCCCGCCGCTCCTGTCCCGCTTCCTGGAGGCCTCCCCGCAGCGCTACGTCCCGCTGGAGGACGTCATCGCCGCGCACCTGGAGGAGCTCTTCCCCGGCATGGAGGTGCTCGCGCACCACATGTTCCGCGTGACCCGCAACGAGGACCTCGAAGTCGAGGAGGACGACGCCGAGAACCTCCTCCAGGCCCTGGAGAAGGAGCTCATGCGGCGCCGCTTCGGCCCGCCGGTGCGCCTGGAGGTCGAGGAGTCCATCGACCCCGGCGTCCTGGACCTCCTGGTCCAGGAACTGAAGATCTCCGCCGCCGAGGTGTACCCGCTGCCCGGCCCGCTCGACCTGACGGCCCTCTTCGGGATCTCCTCCCTCGACCGGCCCGAGCTCAAGTACCCGAAGTTCGTCGCCGGCACGCACCGTGACCTCGCCGAGGTGGAGTCCGCCTCCGCGCCCGACATCTTCGCCGCGCTGCGCGAGCGCGACGTGCTGCTCCACCACCCGTACGACTCGTTCTCCACCTCCGTGCAGGCCTTCCTGGAACAGGCCGCCGCCGACCCGGACGTCCTCGCGATCAAGCAGACGCTGTACCGCACCTCCGGCGACTCCCCGATCGTCGACGCCCTGATAGACGCCGCCGAATCCGGCAAGCAGGTCCTCGTACTCGTCGAGATCAAGGCCCGTTTCGACGAGCAGGCCAACATCAAGTGGGCGCGCAAGCTGGAGGAGTCCGGCTGCCACGTGGTCTACGGCCTGGTCGGCCTCAAGACCCACTGCAAGCTCTCGCTCGTCGTCCGCCAGGAGGGCGACACCCTGCGCCGCTACAGCCACGTCGGCACCGGCAACTACCACCCCAAGACCGCCCGCCTGTACGAGGACCTCGGCCTGCTCACCGCCGACCCGCAGGTCGGCGCGGACCTCTCCGACCTGTTCAACCGGCTGTCCGGCTACTCCCGGCGCGAGACCTACCGCAGGCTGCTGACCGCCCCCAAGTCCCTGCGCGACGGACTCGTCTCGCGCATCGAGAAGGAGGCCGACCACCACCGGGCCGGCCGGCCCGCGTACGTCCGGCTCAAGATGAACTCGATCGTCGACGAGGCCCTCATCGACTCCCTGTACCGGGTCGCCCGGGCGGGCGTCCCCGTCGACATCTGGGTCCGCGGCATCTGCGCCGTACGGCCCGGGGTCCCGGGGCTGTCGGAGAACATCCGGGTCCGCTCGATCCTCGGCCGCTTCCTGGAGCACTCCCGGGTCTTCGCCTTCGGCAACGGCGGCGAGCCCGAGGTGTGGATCGGCAGCGCCGACATGATGCACCGCAACCTCGACCGCCGCATCGAGGCACTGGTCAGGGTCACCGACCCCGCCCACCGCGCGGCCCTGGACCGGATGCTGGAGACGGGCATGTCCGACGCCACCTCCTCCTGGCACCTGGGACCGGACGGCGAATGGACCCGGCACAGCACCGACGCCGAGGGCCAGCCGCTGCGGCACGTTCAGGAGATGCTCATAGACGCCCGGAGGCGCCGGCGTGGCTCAGCCAAACCATGACCCGACCGCAGGTGACGTGCTCGGCGCGTACCTGCGCTCCCAGGCCACCGCGTTCCTGCGGGGGTTGCGCGTGCACGAGGAAAGCGGGTCCGACGCGGCGGAAAGCAGCGAGGCGGCGCGCGGCCTGCGGGGGGCCGCGCGCCGCATCGCGGGCTCGCTGGGCACCTTCCGGGTGGTGACCGAGTCGGCGTGGGCGGACTCCCTGCGCACCGAGCTCGTCTGGCTCTCCTCCACCCTGGCCGACGAGCACGCGTACGCCGCCCGGCTGTCGCGCCTCATGGAGGCCCTGCAACGGCTCTCCGCGTCGCCCGAGGTCCCGGCGCCCCGCGGCAACGGGGCCTCCGCGGGGGCCCTCACCGTGGGCTCCGCGCGCGCGGGCGCCCTGCTGGAGCGCCAGCTCACGCTGGCGCGCACCCGCGCCCACTCCACGACCCTCCAGGCCCTCGGCTCGTCCCGCTTCCACGCGGTCGCCGACGCCGTCGCCGTGCTGGCCTCGGAGGTGCCGCTCGACCCGGTCGCGGCACGGGGCCGGGTGGAGGACGTCCTGGTGCCGCTCGCGGCGGTCACCGAGGACCGGCTGGGCACGGCCGTCGCCGCCCTGCCCGACACCGGCGAGAGCACCCCGTACTCGGCGCACGCGGACGGCTCCTGGCACGAGGTGCGCCGCCTGCTGCGGGTCCACCGGTACGCCCGGGAGGCGCTGGGCGGGGACGTGGCCCGGCTCGCCGCGGCGGGCCGGGCACTGGACGTGCACCGCGACGCCTCCGAGGCGGCCACCGCCTCGGCGACGGCCGCCCGCACCCCCCGGATCGCCCCGGCCACGGCCTACGCCCTGGGCGTCCTGCACGCCGACCAGCGCCACGCGGCCCTGGCTGCCCGCCTCTCGTTCCACCACATCTGGCACCCGGTCCCGACGGCCTCCTGACGCGCTCCCCGGCCCGGCCCCGCCCGCCCGGATACGGGGGGGGCGGGGCCGGGCCGGGCGGAGCGGGCGCAACGGTGGAAAGGTGGATGGAGGACCCCTGCGCGCAGGGGCCCCTCCGCACCGCGGACGTCACCGCACGGACGTCACCCCACGGGCGTCACCGCACCACGGAGGTCACCGCACCACGGAGGTCACCGCACGGCGGACCTCACCGCACCGGTCCCCGCCCCCAGCGGCGGCAACGGCGAATTCCGGCCACCCCCACCGGCGACCCGAGAAGGTCACGGCGGGATAACGGGCGGATAACGCCCGATTGCGCCCAGGTACAAACCACCCCATCCGCACCGGGCCGTCCGCCATGGTTCACCCTCCGTTCACCAACCCCCGTCGACCGCTTCACCTGTTCTGCCTAATTTCGGTACCGCACGGTGCGAGCCGCCGGGAAAAGCAAGGCGCCCGCACCACACGACCCCGTAGTCCTCTTCGCACGCCGCCCCGATCCAGAAAGCGGCCGGCGGCTCCTCGGAAGGAACACCCGAAAGTGAAGCTTCAGCGCAAGAACCGGCTTCGTGCCTCCGCCCTCGGGGCCCTCGTCGTGTCCGGCGCCCTGGTCCTCACGGCGTGCGGCTCGGACGACAACACGAAGACCGACGCCGGTGGCAACACCCCGAAGGCCTCCGCCCCGGCCCCGGGCGACGTCAAGTGCGACGGGGCCAAGGGCAAGCTCCTCGCCTCCGGCTCCTCCGCGCAGAAGAACGCGGTCGACCTGTGGGTGAAGAACTACATGGCCGCCTGCTCCGGCGTCGAGGTGAACTACAAGTCCTCCTCCTCCGGTGAGGGCATCGTCGCCTTCAACCAGGGCACCGTCGGCTTCGCAGGCTCGGACTCCGCGCTGAAGCCCGACGCCGTCGAGGAGTCGAAGAAGGTCTGCACCGGCGGTCAGGGCATCGACCTGCCGATGGTCGGCGGCCCGATCGCGCTCGGCTTCAACGTCGCCGGCGTGGACAAGCTGAACCTCGACGCCGCCACGATCGCCAACATCTTCAACGACAAGATCAAGAAGTGGGACGACGAGGCGATCAAGAAGCTGAACCCCGGCGTCACGCTTCCCTCCACCGCGATCCAGGCGTTCCACCGCTCCGAGGACTCCGGCACCACCGAGAACCTGGGCAAGTACCTCAAGGCCGCCGCTCCCGACGCCTGGACGTACGAGGCCGCCAAGAAGTGGCCCGCCCCCGGTGGCCAGGCCGCCTCCGGCTCCGCCGGTGTCGCCTCGCAGGTCAAGGCCGTTGACGGCGCGATCGGCTACTTCGAGCTCTCCTACGCCAGCTCGCAGAACATCAAGACGGTCGACATCAACACCGGCGCGGCCGCCCCGGTGAAGGCCTCCTCCGAGAGCGCCTCCAAGGCCATCGCCGCCGCCAAGATCGCCGGCACCGGCTCCGACCTGGCGCTGAAGCTCGACTACACCACCAAGGCCGACGGTGCGTACCCGATCGTCCTGGTGACGTACGAGGTCGTCTGCGACAAGGGCAACAAGGCCGAGACGCTGCCGACCGTGAAGTCCTTCCTGAACTACACCGCCTCGGACGCGGGCCAGAAGGTCCTCTCCGACAACGGCTACGCGCCGATCCCGGCCGAGATCATCACCAAGGTCCGCGAAGCCATCAACTCGCTGTCCTGAACCACTGAGCCTCGGGGCCCGGGCCGATCCCGTCCGATCGGCCCGGCCCGGAGGACCCTCCCCTCCACCCAGGGGATCCGGTGCACCGCCGCCAGGGGGCATTGCCCCCCACCAAGACCGGAAAGACCATGGCTTCCACCACACCCACGCAGATAGACCAGGCTCCGCCGGTCACCAAGAGCGGAAGGTCCACCGGCCGCGCCGGTGACAAGATCTTCGCGGGGCTCTCCAAGGGCTCCGGCATCCTGCTCCTGGTGATCATGGCGTCGATCGCCGGTTTCCTCACCTACCGCGCCTCGATCGCCCTGTCGAAGAACGAGGGGAACTTCCTCACCACCTTCGACTGGAATGCGTCGGCGAACCCTCCCGTCTTCGGCATCGCCGTCCTGCTCTTCGGCACCGTCGTCAGCTCGATCATCGCGATGGCCATCGCGGTTCCGATCGCG
The DNA here is from genome assembly GCF_041862025.1 of Streptomyces sp. AB3(2024). Lineage (NCBI taxonomy): Bacteria > Bacillati > Actinomycetota > Actinomycetes > Kitasatosporales > Streptomycetaceae > Streptomyces > Streptomyces sp. AB3(2024). The sequence continues at coordinate 23,261 of NZ_JBGWAB010000007.1, read as the reverse complement.
GTCGGCATCGCCCTGTTCATCTCGCACTACGCGCCGCGCAAGCTGGCCGCCCCCCTCGCGTACGTGGTCGACCTGCTGGCCGCCGTGCCGTCGATCATCTACGGCATCTGGGGCGCCCTCTTCCTGGTGCCGCAGCTGAACGGGCTGAACCTCTGGCTCGACGAGTACCTCGGCTGGACCTACGTCTTCGACAAGACCCAGGTCGGCGTCGCCCGCTCGCTCTTCACCGTCGGCATCCTGCTCGCGATCATGATCCTGCCGATCGTGACCAGCGTCAGCCGCGAGGTCTTCCTCCAGGTCCCGCGCATGAACGAGGAAGCCGCCCTGGCCCTCGGCGCGACCCGCTGGGAGGTCATCCGCATGTCGGTGCTGCCCTTCGGCCGCTCCGGCGTCATCTCCGCCTCGATGCTCGGCCTCGGCCGCGCCCTCGGCGAGACCATGGCCGTCGCCACGGTCCTCTCCCCGAGCTTCCTGATCTCCGGCCACATCCTCGACCCGGGCGGCGGCACGTTCGCGCAGAACATCGCCGCGAAGTTCGACGAGGCCAACGAGTTCGGCCGTGACGCCCTGATCGCCTCCGGCCTGGTGCTCTTCCTGCTCACCCTGTTGGTCAACGGCGCAGCCCGGCTGATCATCGCCCGACGCAAGGACTTCTCGGGGGCGAACGCCTGATGAGCCACGCACTCCAGGACCAGCGGCCGGCACCGGCCCGCAAGTCCGCCGCCCCCGCCCGCCTGACCCGCGGCGGCCTGCCCCGCTGGGCCCCGGCCGGCATCGCGGCCCTCTCGATCGCCCTCGGCTGCGGCATCGGCGCCGTCGCCGGCCTCGAAAGCAAGATCCAGTGGGGCCTGATCGCCTCGATCCTGTTCGTCGCGATCACGTACACCGCCAGCGCGGTGGTCGAGAACCGCCGCCAGGCCAAGGACCGGATCGCGACCTCCCTCGTGTGGGTCTCGTTCATCCTCGCGGTCATCCCGCTGCTCTCGCTGATCTGGATCACCGTCAGCCGGGGCCTGAAGGCGTTCAGCGCCGACTTCCTCACCCACTCGATGAACGGCGTCACCAGCTTCGAGCCGGGCGGCGGCGTCTACCACGCACTGCTCGGCACCATCGAGCAGGTCGCCCTGGCCGCCCTGATCGCCGCGCCGATCGGCCTGCTGACCGCCGTCTACCTGGTCGAGTACGGCAAGGGCAAGCTCGCCAAGGCCGTGACCTTCTTCGTCGACGTCATGACCGGCATCCCCTCCATCGTCGCGGGCCTGTTCATCCTGACGACCTGGAACCTGGCGCTCGGCTTCGGCCCCTCCGGCTTCGCCGGCGCGATGGCCCTGTCGATCCTGATGATGCCCGTCGTGGTCCGCTCCACCGAGGAGATGCTCAAGCTCGTCCCGAACGAGCTGCGCGAGGCCGCCCTCGCCCTCGGCGTGCCGAAGTGGCGCGTGATCCTCAAGGTCGTGCTCCCCACCGCCATCGGCGGCATCGCCACCGGCCTCATGCTGGCCGTCGCCCGCATCGCCGGCGAGACCGCCCCGATCATGCTGCTGGTCTTCGGCACCCAGCTGATCAACGGCAACCCCTTCGAAGGTGCCCAGTCCTCGCTCCCCCTCTACATCTGGGAGCAGTACAAGGTCGGCAGTGACGCCTCCTACGACCGGGCCTGGGCCGCAGCGCTCGTCCTGATCGCCTTCGTCATGATCCTCAATCTGGTGGCCCGCGGCATCGCCCGCTGGAAGGCCCCGAAGACCGGTCGCTGACGCGACCCCCTGAAAGCGAAGTGACCCCTCATGGCGAAGCGAATCGACGTCAGCGGACTGTCCGCCTTCTACGGCACCCACAAGGCCATCGATGACATCTCGATGACCGTGGAGCCGCGCTCCGTGACCGCCTTCATCGGCCCCTCCGGCTGCGGCAAGTCCACCTTCCTGCGCACCCTGAACCGCATGCACGAGGTCACCCCCGGCGGCCGCGTCGAGGGCAAGGTGCTGCTGGACGACGAGAACCTCTACGGCACCGGCGTGGACCCCGTCGCGGTCCGCCGCACGGTCGGCATGGTCTTCCAGCGCCCGAACCCGTTCCCCACCATGTCGATCTTCGACAACGTGGCGGCGGGCCTGCGCCTGAACGGCCGCTACAAGAAGGCCGAGCTGACCGACATCGTGGAGAAGTCCCTCCAGGGCGCCAACCTCTGGAACGAGGTCAAGGACCGCCTGAACAAGCCGGGCTCCGGCCTCTCCGGCGGCCAGCAGCAGCGCCTGTGCATCGCCCGCGCCATCGCGGTCGAGCCCCAGGTCCTGCTGATGGACGAGCCCTGCTCGGCCCTGGACCCGATCTCCACCCTCGCCATCGAGGACCTGATCGGCGAGCTGAAGGAGCGCTTCACGATCGTCATCGTGACGCACAACATGCAGCAGGCCGCCCGCGTCTCGGACCGCACCGCCTTCTTCAACCTGGCCGCCGTCGGCCAGCCGGGCAAGCTGATCGAGATCGACGACACGGACCGGATCTTCTCCAACCCGTCCGTCCAGGCGACCGAGGACTACATCTCCGGCCGCTTCGGCTAGACCGGACCAGACCTCATGCGGCTCCGCCGCGTGACCCGTACGTCCTGCGGTGCTGCATGGCGGTGCCACCGCAAGGCGAAAGAAAAGGGCCGGCTCCCCCTGGGTGGGGGGAGCCGGCCCGCTTTCGTACCCGCGTGCCACGACTACAGCAGGGCGAGGTCCACGATCCAGAAGCTGAGCGCCGCCACCAGGGCGGCGGCCGGCATGGTGATGAACCAGCCCAGGATGATGTTCTTGGCCACGCCCCAGCGGACCGCGTTGACGCGCTTGGTCGCACCCACGCCCATGATCGCCGAGGTGATCACGTGGGTCGTGGAGATCGGCGCGTGGAAGAGGAAGGCCGAGCCGAACATGATCGAGGCACCGGTGGTCTCCGCCGCGAAGCCCTGTGGCGGGTCCAGCTCGATGATCTTGCGGCCGAGGGTGCGCATGATGCGCCAGCCGCCCGCGTAGGTGCCCAGCGACAGCATCACGGCACAGACGATCTTGACCCAGATCGGGATCGGCGCGCCCGCGCTCTGCACGTCGGCGATGACCAGGGCCATCACCACGATGCCCATCGTCTTCTGGGCGTCCTGGAGGCCGTGGCCCAGCGCCATGCCGGCCGCCGACACCGTCTGCGCTATGCGGAAGCCGCGCTTGGCCTTGTGCGGGTTGGCCCGGCGGAACATCCACAGGATGGTGACCATGACCAGGTAACCGACGACGAGGCCGACCACCGGCGAGACGAACATCGGGATGACGACCTTGTCGATCACCCCGGACCAGATCACCTGGGTCCCGCCGGCCAGGGCCGCGCCCACCATCCCGCCGAACAGCGCGTGCGAGGAGGACGAGGGCAGGCCGAAGTACCAGGTGATGAGGTTCCAGACGATCGCGCCGACCAGCGCGGAGAAGAGGATCCACATGCCCCGGTTGCCGTGGGGCGTCTCGATCAGGCCCTCACTGACCGTCTTGGCCACGCCACTGCCCAGGAAGGCACCGGCGAGGTTCATCACCGCGGCCATCGCCAGCGCCGCGCGCGGCGTCAGGGCCCGCGTCGAGACGGAGGTGGCGATCGCGTTCGCCGAGTCGTGGAAGCCGTTCGTATAGGTAAAGCCGAGCGCGACACCGATGGTCACGATCAGAGCAAAGGTGTCCACGTGGTTCAGGACTCCTTGACCGCGATGGTCTCCACCGTGTTCGCGACGTGCTCGAACGCGTCGGCGGCCTCTTCCAGCACATCGACGATCTGCTTCAGCTTCAGCACCTCGATGGCGTCGTACTTGCCGTTGAAGAGCTGGGCGAGCAGCTTGCGGTGGATCTGGTCCGCCTGGTTCTCCAGCCGGTTGACCTCGATCCAGTACTCGGTGAGGTTGTCCATGGTCCGCAGGTGCGGCATGGCCTCGGCGGTCAGCTCGGCCGCCCGCGCCAGCACCTCGATCTGCTGCTCGACGCCCTTGGGGAGCTCCTCCACGTTGTAGAGGACGACCAGGTCGACGGCCTCCTCCATGAAGTCCATGATGTCGTCGAGGCTCGACGCGAGATTGTAGATGTCCTCACGGTCGAACGGCGTGATGAAGGAGGAGTTCAGCTGGTGGAAGATCGCGTGCGTCGCGTCGTCCCCCGCGTGCTCCGCCGCCCGCATCCGCTCCGCGATCTCGGCCCGGGCGGAGGGATCCGCTCCGAGCAGTTCCATCAGGAGCTTGGAGCCCGTGACGATGTTGTCCGCGGATGCGGCGAACATGTCGTAGAAGCTCGTCTCCCTGGGGGTCAGACGAAATCGCACGTGAGGTCCTCGGGGTGCATTGGATTCGGTCAGGCTGATGCTAGGCGCATCCCCCGGCCACGGCTAACCCGGCGCGGTTCCCCAGTGTCCTCCATCGGGCACAGTGGGCGAGACGGACCCCTGTCCCCCGGACCGGGGCGAAGTACCCTATACCCATGAGGGGTATGCATCCCTCATTCCGGACCACGGGAGGACCCATGACGACCATCGAGGCGGAGGGCTCCGGAGCCGAGACGGGCACCGCCCCCGGCACCCTGCCCCACGAGGGCGGAGCCGTCCACGGCTACCACCACCAGAAGGACGAGCACCTCAAGCGGCTGCGCCGCATCGAGGGCCAGATCCGCGGCCTCCAGCGGCTCGTCGACGAGGACGTCTACTGCATCGACATACTCACGCAGGTCTCGGCGAGCACGAAGGCCCTCCAGTCCTTCGCCCTCCAGCTGCTGGAGGAGCACCTGCGCCACTGCGTCGCGGACGCGGCCGTCAAGGGCGGCACCGAGATCGACGCGAAGGTGGAAGAGGCCACGAAGGCCATCGCCCGCCTCCTGCGCACCTGACCCCGGCGGCGGCGCCGCACCCGCGGCTCCGCCGGGCCCCGGAAACCGGGCCGGGAACCCGAGACGGGGACTGGGGGGACTGGGGAGTGGGGGGACTGGGGACTAAGGGGACTTGAGACTGGGGACGGGTCGTGGGGACTAGAGACAGATGCCCATCAGGACCTCGTCGATCCGGTCCTGACTCAGTCGTTCCTCCACGGCCGTCGAGGCCGCGATGATCAGCTCACCGCACAGCTCGATCTCGGCGAGTGCCACGTGGTCCTGCACCGTCGTACCGCCCGCGGGAGTCACGCGTGTCACCTCTCTCTGCCGCCCTCGCCCGTCGGCGCTCGGCTTCCCAGCGTAGGGACCGCACGTCGTGCCGCACATGACACGGATGGACCATTTCCGGATAGCGGGGTCATGGCCCGGACGCACCGTCCGGGCCCGCCGGACCGGCTAGTCGGCGATCTTCCCGTCATAAATGTCCCCGCTTGCGGGCAATACGACGGTCACCGGCGTACCGAACCCGTACAGCAGCGTGGTCGAGGAGACATCGATCACGCCATTCTTGACGTACGTGAAACGGTGCCTGACCTGCCGCAGGCGCCCCTCCTCGTCCAGGTAGGCGTCGAAGGGCACGCTGTCCTTGCTGAACCCTTTCGCCGCCGCCTCCAGGGCTCCCTTGACCCCCGGCGAGGCGCTCTGCGCCGCCCGCCCGATGTCCGTCGTACCCCGGTAGTGCCGCACCTTGGTGCCCGACACCTCGGTGAGGCCGACGTACGTCACCTCCCGCGCGCCGCGCAGCAGCTCGGCGGCGGCCAGCGGATCGGTGGCCCCGCCCGTGACGAGGTTCCCGTCGGAGAGCGCGGCCGTGTCGAGCCGGACCCACTTGTCGTCGGGCACCCCGGCGCCCCGGTTCTTCATGTAGAGCGCGCCGGGGACGAGCAGCTCGGTGATGGGCCGGTGCTCGGGCTTGCCGGTCACGTCGGCGGGGAGCATCACCAGCAGCTGCCCCATCCGCTTCCTGAAGTCGACGCCGCCCTCGCCTCGGATGGTGACCCGGGTGCCGCCGGTGGCCATCTCCATCGCCGTACGGGCCCGGGCACTGCCGGTGGCCACTAGCGCGTCGGCGGCCCCGCGGACGGCCGCCCCGGGATCCCCCGGCGGCCGGTCGTCGCCGGCCGCGGCCGTGGTTCCGGTTCCCGTACCGCTCGCGGCCCCGCATCCGCCGAGGGCGGCGACGGTCGCGGCCACACAGACCGCGAGCACCGCCCCACCCGCACGCCTTCGCCGCCACCTGTGCTGGTGCACCACCATCGCCTGCCAACCCCCAACGCGTGACCGCTGTTTGCCCGAGGCCCCCACCCGCTCCGGTTAACGAGGTCCGGGGTTTCCCGTCACGGCCGGGGAACGGCCGAGACCCGTACCGGGCGCGGTCCGACCGGGTACCGTGGGGACGTGGATCCGCACACCCAGGCGACTCCGGTCCCTCCGTTTACCGCTGTGCCAGCTCCGCGTCACCCCGTGGACTCCGCGCAGCCGACGCCCGGCCACATCACCGGCACCGCTGAACGCGGCTCCTTCTGTCTGGCCGTCTGCAGCTGCGGCTGGACCGGCCCGGCCCGCCGCTCCCGCGACCTGGCCCGCAGGGACGCCGCCCGGCACAGCGCGGACTAGACCCGGGCGGGGTGGGGCGGGCGCGGGGCGGTCGCCCTGCCTCCGGGTGTGTCACGTCCGGGTGTGTCGCCCGTTCGGACGGCCCGGGTGGCCGGGTGGCCCGGGACCGGCTGCCCTGGAGTCATGCCAGGAACCGCACCCCGCCTCGCGGCCCTCCTCTGGGCCCTGCTGATCGCGCTCACCCCGGCCGCGGCGGCCTGGGCCCGCCCCGTGGGCACGGCGGACGGCCCGGGCGACGTGGCACTGGCGATCGGGGTCACCACCGCCGCGGCCGTGGCCACCGGGCTGTGGCTGCGGTCCCGCTACCGCCGTGACGACCCGGAGGATTCCGGCGCGGGCCGCGGGAACGGGGGCGCCGGGGACGGCGACCGGTGAGTCCCCGTCCCCGCCTCCGCCCGGCCGCGGTGCGGCTGTGCTTCGGGGCGGCGGTGCTGTGCCTGCTGGCGGCGGTCCTGCTCGCGCTGTGGAACGCGTACGGGGGCTGACCGCGCCCGCTTCCCGCTCTTCCTCCCTTACGCGGCGAGGTCGCTCTCGGCCGGCCGCTGCGCGAGGTCCACCGGCCGGGCCACGACCCGTTCCCCGGCCCTGACGAGCCGCCCCGCCCGCGGCGCGCGCGCGAGCGCCCGTACCAGCGGGGTCAGCGCGGCCATGGCGAGGGGCGCGAGGAGCAGCACGACGGCGGTGCCGAGCGCGAACCCGCCGATGACGTCGGTCGGGTAGTGCACGCCGAGGTAGACCCGGCACAGTCCTTCGGCGAGCGCGAGCCCGATCCCGACGAGCCCGAGCCGACGGTTCGCCAGGAACACCCCGACGCCGAGGGCCATCATCAGGGTGGCGTGGTCACTGACGAAGGAGTACCCGGCTCCCGGCCCGCCGGCCATCCCACCGAGCACCTCCAGCCCCTCGTGCTGGACGAAGGGCCGCGGGCGCGCCACGAACCCGCGCAGCGGAACGTTCACGAGCAGGGCGATGGCGGCGGCGAGCGGTGCCCACACGAGCGCGGCGAAGGAATCGGCGGCCGTCGTCTCGTCCTGCCGCCGGGCTCCGCGCCAACACCACAGCACCAGCAGGACCATGGCCAGCGGCAGCCCGTACCCGCCGACGAGCGCGACGCCCCGGTCGAACCAGCCCGGGGCGTGCCGGGCCAGGGCGTTGATCTCGTACAGCAGGCTGACATCCACATTCGGCCCACCTGTTGTGAGTCCAGCCATGCGACGCGGCCCCTTGCTTGCCTAGGTCCCCTGTGGGCGCACGCCGGTGTGCGCCCCTCCAAACCCCCCGCCGATCAAGTCTCGTGTTCATGGAACGCCCGTTCTGGCAGGCACGTTCCGCTCTCCACCGAATGATCACTCCAACGTTATCCAAGAGTGATTCGTCGTCGCAGCTCAAGGCCTGCGGTTCACGGAGTGTCGCTAGGCCGCCGGAGTGGCGGCCGCCCTCTCCGGAAGGGCCGCGGCCCCGTCCTTGGTCACCCGCGTGGCACCGAAGTAGTCGGGAGTGTCGATCTTGTCGAAGCGGATGACCGCGCCGGTGTACGGGGCGTTGATCATGTACCCGCCGCCCACGTACATGCCGACGTGCCGGATCTCCCGGGAGTTCGTCAGATCGTCGGAGAAGAACACGAGATCACCGGGCAGCAGTTCGGCCCGCGAGGGGTGCGAACCGGCGTTGTACTGGTCGTTGGCCACGCGCGGCAGCTCGATCCCCACGGTCTCGTACGCCGCCTTGGTCAACCCGGAACAGTCGAACCGCCCGTTCTGATCGGGCGTCCCGTTGCCACCCCACAGATAGGGCGTCCCGAGCTGCTTCTGCGCGAAGTAGATGGCCCCGGCAGCCTGCTGCGAGGGCGCGACCCGGCCGACGGGCCGGGCGAAGCTCTTCGCCAGATCGGTGATCGACTTCACGTACCCCTCGGTCTCCTTGTACGGGGGCACCCCGCCGTACTTGATGACCGCGTACGCGCCCGCGTTGTAGGCGGCGAACATGTTGGACGTGGCGTCACCGGGAACCGCGGCAACGTCCTTGGCCAGTTGACAGTCGTACGAGGCCGCCGACGGGATCGCGTCATTGGGATCCCAGATGTCCCGGTCGCCGTCGCCGTCACCGTCGATACCGTGGCCGGCCCAGGTTCCGGGGATGAACTGCGCGATTCCCCGCGCGTCGGCCGGGCTGACAGCCCTCGGGTCCCACCCGCTCTCGGAGTACAACTGCGCGGCGAGCAGCGCGGGCGTGAGCGCCGGGCACAGGGCGCCCCACTTCTGCACCAGGTCCTGGTACTTCGCGGGCACGGCACCCTTCGCCAGCCCCAGCGGCCGGCCGCCGCCCGCCGCCCCTGAAAGTCCCGCCGCGGCCGAGTACGTACCCACCACGATGATCACGAGGAAGCCCAGGCAGAGCCCGAACCCGATTCCGCCAGCCATCCAGAATCTGCGCATCCGTCAACACTCCCCCATCCCCGTCACTTTCATGGGTGATTCGCTCGTGTCGCCGATCCGACTACCCCACTCGGAAGCCCGAGCAGTTGATGCTCGTGTACTTCGTCGGGTCATCCTCGACGTGATAGAAGACCAGCGTCCAGTCCCCTGGGTCGTTGGCGAGGGGCACGCCGGGGTACGTCCTGCCCCCCACGTGCTCCGCGAAATCCTCCGGGTACCTGAGGGTCAGGAACTCCCCCGAAGGCCACTTCCCGTAGATGTCGACCGGCTTGCTCGTGAAACCGACGCTCTTGTTGTCCACCTTGAAGGGCATGCCCGTCTCCGGGTCCGTGTCGTGCGGGGAGCGGACGGCCACGGACACGTAGTACGGCTCGGGCCTGGTCTGGCTCATGTCTCCGTACTTGATCCGCATGTCGATCGCCACGGACTTCCCGGAAACCGCGGTACTCGTCTGCATGTCCGCGCCGGGCGCCTTCTGCTCCGCGGGCTGGTTGCACTGCCCCTGCCCGTGGGCGGCCATGTCGGGGTCGGTCGAAGGCTTCCAGAAGTAGTGCGAGATCTGGTTGCCCTCGATGTACTGGGCCGGGGGCTTGACGCTTCCCTTGGACGCGGCGGGCGTGGCCGCGCCGCTGCCCGCGGAGGCCGCCGGACTCTGTGGCGCGGACGTGGACGCACCTGCCGCTCCCCCGCTCCGGGCCCCGCCCTCCCTGCCCCCGGTCCCGTCGAGCGGGAGCAGCTTCCAGGCCGCCAGGGAAAGCGCGACGAGCACGGCCGTGCCTCCGGCCGCCCGCAGCCCGACACGTCGGCCGGCCTTGCGGGCCGGCACCACCGGCCCGACCGACTGCGTGGGAACGTAGGGGTACCCGGGCCCCTGCGTCCGCATCTCGTGCAGCGGCACGGGCTCGCCGAGCGCCCCCAGCGCCACGTACACCGGGTCGTCCACCAGGGCGTCCCGCACGTCACAGCGCCGGATCAGCTCCGCCGGATCCGGGCGCGCGGCGGGATCCTTCGCCACACAGGCCTCGATCAGCGCAGCCAGTCCCGGCTCCACACCGGCCACGTCGACCGGCTCGTGCACCGCGCGGTAGCCCACGGTCGACGCCACGCCGGTGCCGAACGGCGGGCGCCCGGTGGCCGCGTACGCCAGCGTCGCGCCCAGGGCGAAGACGTCAGCCGCCGCTCCCGTCTCTCCGCCCAACAGCACCTCCGGAGCCGTGTACCCGGGGGTCCCCGGTGCCTGGCCGTCCTGGGTGAGGGCGGTCGCGCCGACCCCGCGCGCGATGCCGAAATCGATGAGCTGGGGTCCCTGCACCCCCAGGATGACGTTCTGCGGCTTGAGGTCCCGGTGCGTGACCCCGTACGCGTGCACGCTCGCCAGGCCCTCGGCCAGTGCCGCGCCCAGGCGTCGGCAGGTCTGCGGGGGCAACGCACCCCGTGCGCCGATCGCGTTGCCGAGCGTCGGGCCCGCCACGTACTCGGTGGCCAGCCAGAACGGCGGCGCCGCCAGCGAGGCGTCGATCAGGTTCGCCGTGTACGCGGACCGCACCGCGCGGACCGTCTCCGCCTCCCGGCGGAACCGGGCGAGCGCCTCGGGGTGCCCGGTGATCTCGTCACGGATAACCTTGACGGCCACCAGCCGCCCGCCGGGCGACCGCCCGAGGTACACCTGCCCCATCCCGCCCGCCCCGAGGCGGGCCAGCAGCGCGTGCGCGCCGATGTACGCGGGGTCGGTCTCTCTGAGCGCCTCCATCCGGCCGAGCCTGTCATACCGACTCCCCCCGCGCGCAAGCGGGTTGGCCTCAGCGCGCCGCCACGAACAGGCTCTGCGCGCCCCGCCCGATCGGCCCCTTCTCGTCGTGCAGCCGGGCGTCGGCCAGGCCGATGCCGGCCGCGTCCACGCTCGTCCGGGACTCCACGCAGACCCACTCCCCCACCGGGTGCCGGTGCACGTGCACGGTGAGGTCGCCGTTGACGAACACGAACCGGCCGAAGTCCATGACCGCGCTGATGCCGTTGCCCGAGTCGGCGGCCACCAGCACCCGGTCCAGCGGCCGGATCGGCTCCCCCGCCACCAGCGGCACCCGCATCCGCATCCAGCAGGTCCCCGGCCCCGGCTCGGTGAAGGCCCCGTCGGTGAACCGGGCCTCCACCGAGGAGTGGTAGCCCTTCTCCCACGGCACCGGGAAGAACGGCGAGGCCACCGCCTCCCCCGGAGTCGGCACCACCGCCCCCGGGACCACCGCGGGCACCGGCTCCCCGGCCACCCTGATCCGCAGCGCCCGCGCCAGCATCACCGGCCCGGAACCGCCCTCGGGCGTCAGGGCCGCCTCGGCCAGCTCGGTGTTGCGGCCCGCCCGCAGCACGCTCGTGGTGATCTCCAGCCCGCCGATCGGCACCGGCCGCAGGATCTCGTACGTGACGCGCGCGATCCGCATGTCCTCCCGTGCGCCCGACCGCTCGTCGATCTCCCGCGCCAGCAGCGCGGCCGGCGGCCCGGCGTGCTGCGAACCAGCGTCCCACGGCCCGCGCGTGGCCTCGCCCGCCACGAACCGCCCCGCGCCGATCCGCTCGTAGAACCCGTCCTCAGCGTCCATGCCGCTGCACGCTACCCACAGGTAACCCCGGGGCACCAGCCCCGCGCCCGCTCAGCGCGCGAAGCCCAGCCCCACCCCCAGCCCCACCAGCACCGACCCGATCGCCCGGTTCAGCGTCTTCTGTGCCTTCAGCATCCGGTCGCGCAGCCGCGAGTCCGAGAAGAACAGCGCCACCGCCCCGAACCACACCAGGTGCGCGGCCGACATGAACAGCCCGTACCCCACCTGCTGCCACGCCGACGTCCCCGGATCGACGACCTGCGTGAAGGTCGACACCACGAACAGCGTCGTCTTCGGATTCAGCACGTTCGTCAGGAACCCGGACCGCAGCGCACCCAGCGGGCTCAGCCCCGGCTTCGACTCCAGGTCCACCGTCAGCCCGTCCCGCGCCCGGAAGGTACGGATCCCGATCCACACCAGGTACGCGGCACCCGCCAGCTTGATCGCCGTGAACAGGGCGGTCGACGAGGCGATCAGCAGACCGACCCCCAGCATCGTGTACGAGACGTGCACCAGCACGCCGGCCGCGACCCCGGCCGCCGCCAACAGCCCGGTGGGCCGGCCGTAGAGGTAGCTGTTCCTGACCACCATGGCGAAGTCCGCCCCCGGACTGATCACCGCGAGCAGGGTGATGACTGCAACTGCGATCACTTCTGTCATGTACAGATGCTCACCGCCCCCGCCCCGCGGATCAAGGCACCCCGGCCCCGCCCCTGCGGTGACAATGGAGGGGTGTCCGCCACCCCCCGCCCCGCGCACCCCCCGCTCCCCGCCCTGCAGGCCGACTGCGGCAACTGCTTCGCGCTGTGCTGCGTCGCCCTGCCCTTCGCCAAATCCAACGACTTCGCCGTGAACAAGTCCGCCGGGACCCCCTGCGAGAACCTCCGGCAGGACTTCCGCTGCGACATCCACACCCGGCTGCGCGACCAGGGCTTCCAGGGATGCACCGTCTTCGACTGCTTCGGGGCGGGACAGCAGATCTCCCAGGTCACCTTCGGCGGCCGCGACTGGCGCGCGCACCCCGGGACCCGGGCCGAGATGTTCGAAGCCTTCCCCGTCATGCGTCAGCTGCACGAGCTGCTCTTCTACGTCGCCGAAGCGCTCACCCTCCCCGCCGCGGCCCCCGTCCACCCGGACCTGCGCACGGCCCTGGCCCGGACCGAGGCCCTCACCCGCGCCGACGCCGAGGAACTGACCGGCCTCGACGTGGGAACCCTGCGCCAGGACATCAACCCCCTCCTCCTCAAGGCGAGCGAGCTGGTGCGCGCCAAGGCCCCGGGCCCCCGCAAGAACCACCGCGGCGCCGACCTGATGGGCGCCCGCCTCGCGGGAGCCGACCTGCGCGGCGCCAACCTGCGCGGCGCCTACCTGATCGCCGCCGACCTCGGCCGCGCAGACCTGCGCACCGCCGACCTGATCGGCGCCGACTTCCGCGACACGAACCTCCGCGGAGCCGACCTGCGCGACGCCCTCTTCCTGACCCAGGCCCAGCTGAACGCCGCCCGGGGCGACGCCGCCACCCGCATCCCCCCGTCCCTCACCCGCCCGTCCCACTGGCAGTAGGCCGGGCGACCCGGCGCAGCGCCCGACGCCCGGCGCCCGCCGTGCGCGCGTGCGCCCCTCGCGCTCCCACCCGCCCTTGCCCCCGTACGGTGAGCGACCCAACCGGAAGCAGATGCTCCACTACGGGGCCGCCCCGCCGAACGGCGCCGTGCCCGGCCCCGATTCCGGTCACGGCGCCGCCCCCGGAACGGCCGGCGTCAGTAGGGCCGGATCACGGCCGTCCAGCCCAGCGTGCAGACCAACGCCGTCGTGCACGAGTTCTCGTAGATGTCCCCACCCGTGGTGAGCACCTTCACGTACACCCGCGGACCGCCCACCCGCACCGACACCCCGCACGCGTCGCGCGGGAAGCCCGGCGTCCTGGCCCGCGTCAGGTCCTGCCAGTAGTAGGGGGCCGTCGGCGTGGCCCTCGCCCCGACGTACGCCCTCCCCCGGCTCAGCACGGCACTGAACTCCGAGGTCCCCGGCCCCGAAGCGGTGTCGACGTCCGCACACGGCCCGTGCGGCCCGGCCGGACCCCGGTCACCCTTCGGACCCCGGTCGCCCTTCGGCCCCTTGGGCCCGCGCGGCCCGGTACACCCCCCGCCCCGCAAGGCCCGGTCGTCGTCCTTCCCGCACCCGTGCCCGTACCCGTACTCCGGCCCGGCCTCCGCGGCCACCGCCTGCACCGGTACGGTCACCAGCCCGCACAGCAACGCCACGGCCACCCCGGCGGCCAGCCGAGCCCTGCGGCCCGGCTCCATCGCGGAACCCATCAGGCTCCTCCTCACATCGTCACGTCGTCACGGCCAACGACCGCGAGCCTCCCCCCAACCCGCCGCAAAGATGGAAAGACTGACGGAATGTCGGACAAATATCAGCGGGACGGCCCAACGACACGCACCCCACTGCGCCGAACGGCCGCCCCTCACCCGGCCCCGCGCACGCCGGGCCGACAATCATTGCCCGGGGTCACCCACCGTGATACACAGAGTGACCAGGTCAGGGCGCGCGGGAGGGGCGCACGCCGAGAGATCGGGTAAAGAGAGCCGCCAAGTCGACGACGGCGGCGGTTTCATCAGCGAAGATAGTGCGTGACCCCTGCCGTCGGGCACGGGCTACCGGAACTACCCATACAGGGGCGGTGAGTTACATGATCCTGGCAGCCGAAAAGGGCGACATCACCACCATCATCGGCGGAATCGCCCCGAACTGGGGGCCGTTCGGCAGTCTCGGCAACGAAGCGAAGGTCATGATCGAGGTGGTCATGGCCGTAGCGATCCTCCTCTGCCTCGGCATCGCCATCTGGGGCGCGGCCAAGCAGCGCATCGGCGCTACCGCACTGCGCGACACCTTCAGCGCGGAACAGGGCAAGGGCCTGATCGTGGCCGGCCTCACGGGAGTCTTCATCATCGGCTCCCTCGGCACCCTCTTCACGATCGTCTACGGAATGGCCGTCTAGCCGAACCGGCGCGGCCGGCCGCACCCTGATGACGAATCACCACACCGCGCCTGAGCGGGAACCAGCGCTACCGTCGAACGACGCGGAGGGGGCGGACACGCAATGAGCAACGACGACCATTACGGCGGCGGCGACGTCGGCGGCACGGGCCAGACCCGCACCCGCCTCCCCGACTCCCCCTCCGACCCCTACGGCACCCCCCGCCGCACCCCCCGCGCCTCCCGCGGCCTGGTGACGGTGGTCGGCGTCGTGGTCCTGCTCGTCGCCGCCATCGCGTTCGCGAACCAGTCCTCGGACTCCCCGGGCGGCAACACCTCCTCGGACAAACCCCCGACCACCACGTCCACGGCCCCGACGGGCACCGCCCCGGTCACCACCAAAACGGCCGGCATCCCCAAGGGCTTCGCCCACGACGAACAGGGCGCACAGTCGGCGGCGGCGAACTACGCCACCGTGATGGGCTCCGACGGCATGTTCAAAAAAGACACCCGGCACGCGATCACGGACTCCGTGTACACGCCCGAGGCGGCAAACCGGCTCAAGGGGCCCCAGGACTCCGCGTACTCGACGGCGTTCCTCTCCAAGCTCGGGCTCGACGCCAACGGCAACCCGCCTCAGGGGAACACCTTCATCAGCCGCACCGTGCCCGTCGGCACCCGCGTGGACAGCTACTCGGCGACCACGGCGAAGGTCTCGGTCTGGGCGACGGGCCTGATCGGCATGTCCGGCGAGAAGTCCACCGACCCGGTCCGCACCACCTGGAAGACCTGGACCTTCGAGCTCGTCTGGTCCGGCGAGGACTGGAAGGTCACGACCGACAGCCAGCAGGACGGCCCGGCGCCGGTCCCCGGTGACGTCGCCGCCGCGACCGCCGACGACATCAGCAAGGCCACCAAGGAGTTCGGAGGGTTCACCTATGCCCGCTAGCCTCCGGCTCCGGACGGCCGGAGTCATCGCGTCCGCCCACCTGGCCGTCGTAGCGCTGGCCACCCGTTCCTATGCCGCGCCCACTCCGCCGGTTTCTCCGTCGCCCAGCCCCTCGGCGACAACGCGGGCCAACGAGGACTGCAAGCTCCTCATCGGGTCGGCCAAGGACTACTGCGAGAAGGGCGACGGTGCCTCGGGCGGCTCCAAGCCCGGACTCACCAACGACCCCACCGACGCCCTCAACCCCCTCGCCTCCCTCGCCAAGGGCTGCGCCGACGCCGCCGCCTGGATCGTCAACAAGCTCAGCGAAGCCGTCAAGGGCACCGCCAACGTCGACTTCACCAACCCCGCCTTCCTCAAGCAGTACGCCGTCGTCTTCGCCGCCTCCACCATCCTCACCCTCGTCCTCTGGCTCCTCGCCGTGGCCAAGCGCGCCGTCCGCGGCGTCCCCCTCACCACCGCCCTCTCCGAAGCCATCGGCTTCCTCTGGCTCACGGTCCTCGCCTCCGCCTTCACCCCCCTGATCCTCTACACCGTCGTCTCCGCCACCGACGGCGTCACCGAGGTCATCGCCTCCGCCACCGGCAGCCAGACCGACGTCTTCTTCGGCTCCTTCTCCGAAGCCCTCAAGAAGGGCAGCGACATCGGCGGCGGCCCGATCATGCTGGTCGTCGTCGCCCTCGTCACCGTCCTCGCCGCCGGCGTCCTCTGGCTGGAGCTCGTCATCCGCGCCGCCCTGCTCTACGTCGGCGCCCTCCTCGGCACCGTCGTCTACGCCGGACTCGTCGACCGCAACATGTGGGGCCACGTCCGCCGCTGGGCCGGCATCATGATCGCCGTCATCCTCGTGAAGCCGGTCATCGTCATCGTCCTCGGCCTCGCCGGAGCCCTCGCCGGCGAGAAGGGCCCCGACGCCTTCTCTGCCGTCGTCTCCGGCCTCGCCATCATCCTCCTGGCGATCTTCGCCTCCGCGATGATCTACCGCTTCGTCCCCGGCTTCGGCGACGAGATCGCCTCCGCCCGCAGCAACCGCTCCAAGGCCACCGACGGCGCCCAGGCCGCCGCCGTCATCAGCTCCCCGGCCTCCCTCGTCTCCCAGGGCATCAAGACCCACAGCAGCCGCGGCGGCGGCACCCACCGCGCCTCCGGCGGCTCCACCGGAGGCGACGCCAACCAGATCTCCGGAGGCATGGCCGCCCACAGCAGCCGCGGCTCCGGCAGCGGGTCCGGCGGCGGAACCGTCCCCTCCGCCGCGCCCCCGCCCCGCACTGGCTCCAGTACGAGGAACACAGGAGGTGACGGGCGTTGACGACCCAGTCCCACCAGCTCCACCCGATCGCGCCCCGCCGCACGTATCTCATCGGCCGCGCCAGGCCGAACGCGATCGTCGGCAAGAACCGCGAAACCGGCGAGATCGCCCTGATCATCGTCGGCGCGTTCTTCGGCATGATGAGCGGACTGCTCGTCCCCGACCTCACCCTGCGCATCGTGAGCCTCGCCGGCTTCCCCATGCTCGCCCTCGCCGCCGTGTACGTCCCCTACAAGGGCCGCACCTTCTACCGGTGGTTCGAGATCAGCCGCAGTTACAAGCGCACCCTGCGCCGCGGCACCACCTACCGCTCGGCCGCCATGGAATCCGGCACCCGCGCCGCCGACGGCCGTGAGGTCGAGGTCGGCCCGCCCCCCGGCATCGGCCGCATCAACTGGCTCGCCGCCCCCTTCGGCCCCGACGAGATCGCCGTACTCCTCCACGCCGACCGCCGCACCGTCACCGCCGCCATCGAAATCGAGGGCCCCGGAGTCGGCCTGCGCGACAGCGAGGACCAGGAAGCCCTCGTCGACCGCTTCGGCACCCTCCTCAAGCACGTCGCCAACGGCGACGGCTTCGTCACCCGCCTCCAGATGCTCGCCCGCACCCTCCCCGCCGACCCCGACGCCCACGCCAAGGACGTCGCCCAGCGCGGAGACACCCAGGCCCCCGGCTGGGTGCGCGACTCCTACGACCAGCTCCAGTCGATGGTCTCCACCTCCTCCGAGCAGCACCGCGCCTACCTCGTCGCCTGCATGCACTTCACCCGCGACCTGGCCGCCGAAGCCGTCGCCATCGCCCGCGCCTCGACCCCCCACAAGGGCCGCAAGCTCGACCGCGACGCCGGCCTCGCCATCGTCATGGCCCGCGAACTCACCGACATCTGCGCCCGCCTCGCCGAGGCCGACATCCGCGTCCGCCAACCCCTCGGCCAGGGCCGCCTCTCCTCCCTCGTGCACTCCATGTACGACCCGGACCACCCCATCGACCACATCCAGGCCATGACCAAGCGCAACGCCTGGCCCGCCGAACTCGACGCCGTCGAACCGACCTACCTCCAGGCCAAGACCCGCGAGTCCTCCACCCGCGCCCCCTGGTGCCACGCCACCGCATGGGTCAAGGAATGGCCCATGACCCCGGTCGGCGTGAACTTCCTCGCCCCCCTCCTCGTCCACACCCCCGACGTCATCCGCACGGTCGCCGTCACCATGGACCTGGAACCCACCGAAGTCGCCATCGAGCGGATGCTCACCGAGAAGACCAACGACGAGGCCGACGCGAGCCGCGCCGCCAAGATGAACCGCACCGTCGACCCCCGCGACATCGCCGCCCACGGCCGGCTCGACCAGAGGGGTGAAGATCTGGCCAGCGGCGCTGCCGGAGTCAACCTCGTCGGGTACATCACGGTGTCCTCGCGTTCACCCGAAGCCCTCGCCCGCGACAAGCGCACCATCCGCGCCTCCGCCGGCAAGTCCTACCTGAAGCTCGAATGGTGCGACCGCGAGCACCACCGCGCCTTCGTCAACACCTTGCCGTTCGCCACCGGCATCCGACGCTAGCTGGAGGGAACGGCCGCCCCATGCGAGATCCCATGTCCGCCCTGACGGACGCCTTCACCAGCTTCCTCTTCGGCAAGGTCGAAACCACCCGCCTGCCCGTCCGCACCTCCACCGGCCAGGCGCAGGCCGTCTACCTGCCCACCGCAGCCCCCGGCCTCGGCGACTCCGGCGTCATCATCGGCCGCGAGGTATACAGCGGCAAGGGCTACATCTACGACCCCTTCCAGCTCTACGGCCAGCAACTCCCGGCCCCCCACTGGCTGGTCCTCGGCGAATCCGGCAACGGCAAGTCGGCGCTCGAAAAGACCTACGTCCTGCGCCAGCTCCGCTTCCGCGACCGCCAGGTCGTCGTCCTCGACGCACAGGGCGAGGACGGCGTCGGCGAGTGGAACCTGATCGCCCAGCAGCTGGGGATAACCCCCATCCGCCTGGACCCCATCGCCGCCAACGACGACGGGATCCGCCTCAACCCCCTCGACCCGGCGATCACGACGACCGGCCAGCTCGCGCTGCTCCGGACCATCATCGAAGTCGCCATGGGCCACGGCCTCGACGAACGCTCCGGCTTCGCCCTCAAGGTCGCCCACGCCTACGTCGTGGACACCATCCGGGACCGCCAGCCCGTCCTGACCGACATCGTGGAACAACTGCGCCACCCCGAAGCCGAATCCGCCCTCGCCATGAACGTCGACATAGACGACGTCCGGGCCTGGGGCCTCGACGTCGCCCTCGTCATCGACCGCCTCGTCGACGGCGACCTGCGCGGCATGTTCGACGGCCCCACCACCGTCGGCATCGACCTCGACGCGCCCCTGATCGTCTTCGACCTCTCCCACATCGACCGCAACTCCATCGCCATGCCCATCCTCATGGCGATCGTCGGCGTGTGGCTGGAACACACCTGGATCCGCCCGGACCGGAAAAAACGGATCTTCCTGGTCGAAGAGGCCTGGCACATCATCAACAGCCCCTTCGTCGCCCAGCTGTTCCAGCGCCTCCTCAAGTTCGGCCGCCGCCTCGGCCTGTCCTTCGTAGCGGTCGTCCACCACCTCTCGGACGTCGTCGACGGCGCGGCCGCCCGCGAAGCTGCGGCCATCCTCAAGATGGCCTCGACCAGAACGATCTACGCCCAGAAGGCCGACGAGGCCCGCGCCACCGGCCGGGTCCTCGGCCTCCCCCGGTGGGCGGTGGAGATCATCCCCACCCTCACCCCCGGCATCGCCGTCTGGGACGTCAACGGCAACGTCCAGGTCGTCAAACACCTGATCACCGAAACCGAACGCCCCCTCGTCTACACCGACCGCGCGATGACCGAGTCCTCCACCCCCCAGCAGCTCCCCGAAGACCTGCTGGCCGCCGAACTCGAAGCGGAGGAACGCGCCCTGCACATCGAGCGCCAGCGGGGCGCCGGCCCCGGCTCGGCCGCCACGGTGGCCTGACCATGCCCGACGTCAGACGTACGGAGCCCCCGGCGCGAGCCGGCGGCATCCCCGACGGAGTCCTGGTCGGCCTCCTGGCCTTCCTCCTCGGCCTCGCCGTCCTGGTCTGGTCGGCCACCGGCCTGGCCGCCCTCTTCTCGAAGGGCGCCTGGCCGGCCACGGTCACCTTCACCCGCACCCCGGGGGCCGTCCGCGCCCTGATAGCGCAACCCCACGACATCGCGGCGGCCTGGCCCGACACCGCCCCGGCGGCGCTGTCCGGGTGGGGCCTGTTCTGGGGCCTGTTCATCAGCCAGCTGCTCGTGATGCTGGTCCTCACGATCTTCACCATGGGCGTGGTGGCCCGCACCAAGGCCCGCCGCCACACCCCGGCCCCCACCACCACGGCACCCCCGCAGCCCGACCTCAAGGCCCACGCCCAGGCCCACGCCCAGACCCAGACCCAGGCTCCGGTCCCAGCTCCGGCCCCGGGCCACGCCCAAGCCCCGACCCACACCCAGGCCCAGGCCCAGGCTCCCGCGTCGGCGCCGGCCCCGGCCCCGATCGCGGCTCCGGATCCGATCCCGGCCCACGAGCCCGTACCCACCCCCGTACCCGAGGCCGCCGTCCCGCAGGCCACGTCCCGCCCGGCCCCCGTCGACGAGGCCTACCGCTACGGCTTCGGCTACGCCCCGAGGCCCCCGGCACCACCCCCGGCCGGCCACCTCACCTCACCCATCACACCCATCACGCCCAGCACCCCCGCCCGCCTCACCTACGCCACCCCCGCGGAACGCCACCGCCTCGCCGCGCAGGCCATCGCCTCCGCCGAAGGCGCCGTCCTCGTCGTCACCTCGTCCCCCGCCCTGTGGTCGGACACCAAGGACGCCCGGGCGAAACTCGGACCGGTCCTGCTCTACGACCCCTCACACCTGTGCGACACCCCGGCCCGCATGCACTGGAACCCCGCCGAGGGCTGCGCCGACCGCGACACCGCCGCCGCGCGAGCGATCGCCCTGCTGGCCCCCGTACGCCCCCAGGCCCGCCTGGACGCGGTCGTCGCCGACACCGCCGAGACCCTCCTGCGCAGCTGGCTCCAGGCCGCCGCCCTGGACGAGCGCCCCTTCAAGCAGCTGCACCGCTGGGCCCAGGGCAACTCCGCCCAGGACCCCGTCCGCATCCTGCGCACCCACCTCCAGGCCGCCCCCGGCGCGGCCGGCGAACTCGAGAGCGCCCTCACCGGGCACCCCGAACGCCGCGAACAGGCCCAGTACCTCACCGCCCGGGCCCTGTCCTGCCTGACCTCGATCCACATCCGCGAGGCCTGCACCCCGAACCGCACGGATGCCCTCACCCTCGCATCGTTCCTCGCCGAAGGGGGCAGCCTGTACGTGGTGGGCGAACCCCTCGAAGACCCCCGGACCCGCCCGGGTGCGATGCCGCTGCTGACCGCACTCGCCTCCAGCGTGGTCGAGCACGGCCGGCGCGTGGCCGTACGGTCATCCGCCGGTCGGCTCGACCCACCACTGACCCTGGTCCTGGAGGACGTCGCGGCCGTGGCGCCCGTACCCCAGCTCCCGGAACTGCTGACGGACGAGAGGCTCCCGCTCCTCGCCCTGTGCCGCAGCCGCGAACAGGCACGGGCCCACTGGCCCCAGGCCGACCTCCCCTGAACCGCCGCTACGCCGGCCGCACGACCCCGTACTCCAGTTCCCGCGCCCCGGAGTCCCCGGGCACCGGCACGGTCCGCCCGCTCGCCTCGAACCCGTAGCGCCGGTAGAAGGCCCCGGCCCGCGCGTTCTCCTCGTGCACGAAGAGCCGTACGCGGGCCAGCTCGGGCCCCTCCAACGACCAGGCCCACTCCAGCGCGGCCGTGAACAGGGCCTCGGTCAGCCCGGTCCCGCGCTGCTCCTCCCGTACGAAGACCCCCACCAGATGCCCCTGGGAGGCCTCGACGGGGTTCCCGAAGTAGTCGGCCGTCCCGCCCTCCTCGACCAGCACGGTCACGGAGCCGTCCCATCGCCCGTCGGCCGCCTCGGCGACGAACTGCCGGGCCGACCGCCCGCTCGCCGCCTCCGCGACCCGCCCCTGCCAGAACTCGTCGGGCCGGGCCCGCGCGGCCTCCAGCGTGTCCAGGAAGGCCACCGGAGCCACCGGATCCCGCAACGCGGCGATCCTCAGCTCCTTGGCCTTCTCCCACTCATCGGCCTGCACCGTACGTATCACATGCTGCTTCATGGCCGGATCCTAACCACCCACCCCCACCGCTGTGTTGCAGACTGCACGCATGCACCAGCCGCACCCCGATCCCCACACCCGCGCGATCGCGCACGTCACCGCGCTCGCCTCGGGCCCCGCCCTGGACCCGACGCTCCCGGTCACCCTGAACTTCCACCCGGACGTTCCCTGAACGACCGTCCGGTGCTCAAGGCCCTGGCCGAAGACGGCGTGTACCGCTCCCAGTTCGTCACGGGCACCAGCAACGGCGGACTCACGGCCCACCCCGGCGGAGCCCGCTGGCAGTGGGAGAGCCGGATATTCGGCGGCGCCTACGACACCGCGCCGGCCGAAGCCCGCCCGGTGTACGGCGCCCTCAACTTCCGCCACTCCGCGGTCGGCGCCGCCCCCCGCTTCGGCTCGGCCCACTTCCGTCTGGCCCCGGAAACCCTCCCCCGGACCACCTTCTGCTACTCGGACAGCCATCTGGAGCCGGAGTCCTTCGGGGTCGCCACCCGCATGTCCCTGATCGCCCTGGCCGAAGCCGACGACCAGGACGCCCTGGACGACTACATCGAAGCCCAGGTGCACACCCCGGTCCGGCTGGACCGCGACGTCTCCGCCCTCGTACTGGACCCCAGTTACCGCGACACCGCGGTCGAGGCGGCAGCGGCGACCCTCCCCTGCCCCACGGAATGGCATCCGGGCTTCCGCCTGACCGTCACGGAACTGCGGCGGCACCCCGAATACGGCGGCCAGGAATTCGTCGACCTCGGCGAATCCATCGCGCCGGCCGGCGTCCTGACCCCCCGCATCCTCGGCGAGGCGGCCCGTACCGGCGACCACGACGAGCAGGCCCTGAAGCGCGTCTGGCACTACCTGGCCCGCTTCGGCCTCTGCCGAAACTGAAAATGAAACCGAATCGGCCCGTAAACGCAGAAAAGCCCCGCACCATAAGGTGCGGGGCTTTCCCACAATGATTGTTCGGCGGCGTCCTACTCTCCCACAGGGTCCCCCCTGCAGTACCATCGGCGCTGAAAGGCTTAGCTTCCGGGTTCGGAATGTAAACCGGGCGTTTCCCTAACGCTATGACCACCGAAACACTATGAAGTTAACCAACCGGGCATGGACACGGTTCGTTACTTCAGAACTAACACAGTGGACGCGAGCAACTGAGGACAAGCCCTCGGCCTATTAGTACCAGTCAGCTCCACCCGTTACCGGGCTTCCACATCTGGCCTATCAACCCAGTC